>CAVAJA010000331.1:0-11413 GCA_963588615.1 Lachnospiraceae bacterium
GCGTGAAACTATACCACAAAACCGGCCGCTATGTCCCCCGGTCGGAGGAAGCGGCCGACAGCTCCGCGAATGAACCGGATGAACGATAATTCGCCGACATCTGTCTCTTCACAGGATATCGGAAACCTTCTTTTTCCAAAGCCGGCAGAACAACAGCAGCGTAACCAGCAGTGATGAAAACTCAGAGATGGTAAATGCATACCAGATACCCGAAATTCCCACCAGACGCATCAGCAGGTATGCAACCGGAAGCAATATCAGAATCTGGCGGATAAAAGAATTGACCGCACTGACGTAGCCGATTCCCATTCCGGTCAGCGCATCTCCCAGAATGATGCAGACGGCGCTGATCGGAAATGCCATTGTCATGATTCTCAATGCATGGATTCCAATCACCTGCATATCCTCTCCCGCTGAAAAGAGCGCCAGGATTTTGTCCGGAAACAGATGAACGATCGCTGTGCCTGCGAACATCAGCAGCACACTGCTGCACAGTGCCAGCTTGATCACCCGCTTCATCCTTTCCGGCTTCCTCGCGCCGTAATTATAGCCCACAATGATGGACTGCGCCTGCGTCACACCGAATACCGGCATGAACACGAATGTCTGCATCTTATAGTACACACCAAATACCGAAACAGCTGCTTCGCTCTCTGCAATCAATATCTTGTTCATCCCGACATTCATGATCGAGCCAAGCGACTGCATCAGGATGTTCGGGACACCAACCTTATAGATCTCACTCAGATTCTCCCCGGAAAACTTAAATCCGCGCAGGCCAACATGAATATCTTTGTTGCAAAAGCGATTGAAAAGTACTCCGAGGAATGCCGAAACAATTTGAGAGATCACCGTGGCAATCGCCGCACCACTGATTCCCAATGCCGGAAACCCGAACATTCCAAAAATCAGAATCGGATCCAGAACAATGTTGATCACCGCCCCCATTGCAGACATGACCATACACAAACCGGCATGTCCTGCCGCCTCCAGCATTCCGCCCATGGAAAACGTCAGGAAGCTGCCGATGCTCCCGACAAGAACAATCGATAAATATTGTGTTCCCATCGTGCAGAGCTGCGCATTCTCACTGAACATCTGAATGAACGCACGTGAAAATAAAAGCCCCAGCACCAGGAACACCAGATAGCTGAGAATCGCCAGCACCATTCCATGCGCAGCAGCTGCATCGGCGTCCTGACGGCGCCCGGCGCCCAACCGGCGCGACAGCAGTGAATTCACGCCCGTTGCCGTTCCGCTTGCCACAGACTGCATCAGAAGCTGGGCCGGATAGGCCAGGGTTGTGGCAGTCAGTGCCATCTCCGACAGCCTTGCTACGTAAATTCCGTCAACGATGTTGTACAATGCGGTAATAACATTTGCCACAATGAGCGGCAAACTCAATGACCACAAAAGCTCCGGCACCGAGGCTGTTCCCAGCCTGTTCTCCGACTCCTGCCCCGTCGTCATGTTCCCTCCAGATCGATCTGCAGCTTTGGCAGAGCATCCACATCATACTGCCAGTGATAAGTTGTCTCTCCCGAAGGAAGATTCTCCCAGGACGGAATGGGATCCGGCGTTTCAAATTTGGCTTCCAGCCACATGCCATCCGTAACCTGGCGTTTTTTTGCATATTGAACCCAATCACTTCCGGCAGGGCATCGAAAATATTCACTCACATGCAGGTCATGAATTTTCCATTGTCCATCCTCTTTTACAAAATTGAATTCATGCTTCTGCATCAGAATTTCCGCGCGATACTGTTCCCCGTTCTTGGTTTCAGAGGACATCAGCACCCTGCGCTGATCATCCTGCGCCGGCTTTTGGCTCGAAAGATCGCCTGCATCCGTCTCTGTCCCCAATACCGTCCATACGCCGTGGGCCGTGCACCCGTCCGGCGCAACCGTCAGATACTGATTGGTTCCGGTAAATGTTGAGAAGCAGCCCGGATTTTCATAGTCCACATAGAAGGTAATCACCTTCCACAGAGCTCCGTATACTCCCGATGCCCCGTACTCAACAGAAGCATTCTCATCCTTCGTCCATAACTCCGGAACAATCCGCCTTCCCTGTCCTGCAGAATAATAGAAATTGTGCCTGGCTACTAAATTTTCGATCTCAGCGCGATCCTCCAGTCTGGAAAGCCTCCCTTCCAGATTTTCCAGTCTCTGCAGCAAGTTATCCTCCATACTCACAACCTCCCCGTAATTGCAATAGCGGCCGGTGACGGAATGGACAGCTTGTATCCCGAATCCACCAGAGCTGCATGCTCGTAATCAATTGACAGTATGCTGATTTCATTCGATTTCTGCAGGCAAGCCGCCACAAATCTCCCGTCTCCGGAAATTCCGAAATCTCTCGGTGTTTCTCCCGGGAGCGTGACAACATTCCCCATCTCCAGACGGCCGTCCGAAAGAATGCGGAATACCGTAATGGAATTCGCATTGCGGGTTGCCGCCAGCATCAGCCGATGATCCGGTGTAACACGAATGGTCGTGGTCCCGTAGTGCTCCATCGGTTCCTTTTGTACAGAGATCGTCTGCAGCAGTTCCAGGGTTCCGTTCTCCTCCAGATGACTCTGAAAGACATAAACATCTCCCGGATCCTGCATCAAAGCGTAAATTCTGTCATCGCAAATTTCCAGGTAACGCGGAAACGGTCTGCCAGGAAACACATAATCCGTTATTCTGCTGCCGTTCTCAGCGTCATAAATTACCAGCGCGCCCTCTGTCAGTGAGATCACTCCCACAAATTTTTCTCCGATGGGTGCCACACAATGCAGCGCTGTCAGAAAGGCATCCTTCACATCAGGCGGTTCTACCACAAGTTTTGCTTCCTTCGGAGCACCGGATTCATCCAGCGGCCACTTCACCCATGTCCCTTTGTAGAAATTAGCTCCGTACACTGCGGTATCTGTGTCATTCACCGCTACAGAGCAGGTCCTCTGTCCGTGGCTTCGTGCGGAGCCGATCTCCGTCAGATGTCCGCTTTCATCATATCGGTATCCATACACGCCTCCGTCTGCCGCTCCCTTGAAGGTCATTCCCTCACTCCCGGCATACAGACACTTTGCATTTCTGCTGATGGCAAGTGTTCCGGTGTTATATACCTGATGTGTCGCTGTCAGCCGCGGCTCCAGTGTTTCGCCGTCAATCGACACAGAATAAATTCCCTTGCTCCCACGCACCGAATTCGTGCCGATAAAGGCCAGATAATGCGATTCACTCATCAACTTTTACCCCCGATTCCGTTCTCCAGGAATGATTTGATATCCAATTCTAAACTCTCTCACAGCAATCAGGATGTCACACACCGCCGAAGCCGCTGCGCACATAAGTGCGGCTGCATTTGCACCTGCCGCAGATTCCTGCAGTGCTCCGTACAGATATCCCGCCGATAAAACAATTCCAAGGACTGCACCGATTACAGGCATCACACGCAGCATCAGAAGACGTTCCTGATAATTGCTCTTTTTCAAATCTCCCTTGCGGAAAAAAGCTTCTGCAGAGCCCTCTGCAATACAAAATGCAGGAATCAGTTCCAGAATAGAACATGCAGCAAAAAAACCGCCCACATTGATGTCTGACGGCTGCAGCATAGCAGCCGCCAACAGCACCGCGGACAGAATCGACAGAATCACATATGCCGCCCGTTCTTTCTGCCGGGCTTTATCCGTCACTCTTCGAACATACAAATCTCCCTTATAGACATAGTTCCTCCGCTCTTTCCCGTGATAAAGCGTAACCTCCACATCGTAATCCTGAAAATATTTGTCTGCCCGCAGTGCCATCCCGCAGTCTCCTTTTTGCTGTTTCAGAAATCAAACCTCTACTTTAATCACAATCTTACGCATCTGGCAGGGAGCACCCACTGCACAATGAGGCTTGTGTGCATCCTCCGGAGCCAGAATGGTGTATTCGCCCGGATGCAGAATGAGCATGCTGCTGTCTTCCGGCTCATTCCAGTATGCCATATCCTTTACCGCATCATATTCTCCCTTCGGTGTCAGTCCCTTGCGGTCTACTACGCCGATTCCTTCCAGGCCCTCGATTACATAGTGAATATCAAAGTGGAAATCATGTGTTTCAAAATCAATCTGCTCAGCAGGCTCTGTGCTGTAGCCCTGAACCTGAACGATTACACCGGGAACCAGTTCAAAATTCCCCAGCGGCAGCTCTCCCAGATCTTTCCGCTGCAGGAATTCCAGAGATGCCTTAAATTTCTCGTTCCGAAGATTGTGCTTGTCAAGATTTGCAATTGTTTCAAATACCATTTTAATTCCCTCCTTTTGAAAGAAAAAGCGGATCCGACCTTCGCACAAGGGCCAGATCCGCAGACCTTGGATCCTATTTCATTATCTGACAGAATTCATGACTTCTTACTTTACAGGACGCATTGCCCAGACATTCGGCCAGCTGTGTGCATCATACTTCATGCCCGAGATGCTGCTGCTCCATGCATCAGTATACAGGCAGGAGTTCAAAGCAGTCGTCATATAGTGATCTGCCGCAAACTGCTGAACCGCCTTATATGCATCATACCGACTGTCATCGTCTGCCGCCCATGCCGCATCGATCAGGTCATGCAGCTCATCCTCGTACTCTCCGACATAAGCGTCGTAGGATGTCTCAATACGGCTGTCCAGCATATTCAGCATGCGGGTGATATCCCATGTGTCATTCTCTGCGATGCTGATGGAAGTGTCTCCCACAAACAGGTGATCGAACAATACGGTTGCGAAATCTGCAGATTCAATGTTCAATGTGATTCCTACTGTAGACAGATAATACTGCAGTAGCTCGATCTGTGAGGTATCGGAGCCGGATACCGACCATGTCGTAAATGTCAGATCCTCGGATGTCCACCCGTTCTCTGCAATTGCTTCGTCAATCGCTGCCTGAGCAGTCTCCAGATCCTGGCTCCAGGTTTCAACTTCTGCATAGTACTCGGAATTTTCAGCAACCAGAGGGGACTTGCCGCTGATCTCATATCCATTGCCGTAAGCATCTGCCAGCGCAGACTTGTCGATGCAGTACATGATTGCCTTACGAACATTCTCATCCGCCAGTGCCGGGCACTTCTGCATATTGAATGTCAGAGGCATTACCACGTTCTGGTTGTAAGGATTTACGGTCAGACCTGCACTCTGAAGTTCTTCAATCTGGCTGGAAGCAATGTTGTATGCTACATCAACCGTACCGGCCTCCAGAGCGGAAGCACGTGCCGGCATATCCGAGATGAAACTGTACACAATCTGCTTGTAATAAGGCATGTTGTCCTTATCCCAGTAGTCTTCGTTTCTCTCAAGGGTAATGTGGTCACCGTCAACCCACTCAACCAGCTTATAAGGACCGGAGCCGACCGGATCACGAAGCCATTTGCTCAGTGCATCGTCTGCTCCCAGCGTATCGTTGTCTTCCTGCCATGCAGACCAGTCAAAGATCGTGTAATAATCGCAGCCCAGGATGTCCAGCAGATTGCCGTAAGGCTTTGAAAGTGCCAGAACAACGTGTGTATCATCCTCAACCACAAAGTTCTCAGGATCAAACATCTGTGTATAGGTTGAATGATATTCGCAGGAATATGCCAGAGACTGTGCCACATCCTCTGCTACCAGCTTCTCGCCGTTTGAGAAATAAACATCATCGCGCAGTGTAAAGCGAATGTGTGTGTCATCGATCCACTCCCACTCGGTTGCTACACTCGGCTTGGCCTCTTTTGCTTCATCATCCCACTCGACAAGATAATTGAACATGGAGCTGTTGACACGATTGTCTGCCTTATTCTGCTGATACGCTGCAAACAAGCTGTCCGGTTCTCCGTCGATTGCTACACGCAGTACTGCATCGTCTGATGTTCCCTCCACCAGTTCAACGTCCTCCGCGGCCGCTGTCTCCGTTGTCTGTGAGGACTCCGCAGCAGATTCTGTCGCTGCATCACTGCTTCCCGAACTCCCCGAACTTCCGGAACCGCCGCATGCAACCAGCGACAGTGCCATTCCTGCTGCCAGAATACTGGCAATTGCCTTTTTCATGTGATACCCTCCTTTTTCCCTTTTCACTCTATCGCATCTGTCTTGTCGACAGCTTGCTGCACTGCAGGTCTCCCCCATCTTCCGTTATGAATGAGCGATCTCCTGAATCTCTCTCACACGATGGCAGGCAACAAAATGTCCCGGAGTAACCTCCTCCAGCGACGGTGTTGCTTTGTTCTTGCATTCTTCCGTACAATACGCACAGCGTCCCGCAAACCGGCAATGATTTTTGGGATTGATCGGACTGGAAATCTCCCCCTGCATCAGAACCCGCTTCGGACGATTGTGCAGTGAAGGAATCGGAATCGCCGAAAGCAATGCCTTCGTGTACGGATGCCAATGTGCCTTAAACAATTCCTTCGCCGGCGCTTTTTCAACAATCTGTCCCAGGTACATCACAATGATGTCATCCGATATATGCTTTACAACCGACATGTCATGGGTGACGAAAATGTACGTCAGACCTCTGTCACGCTGCAGATCCTGCAGCAGATTCAGAACCTGTGCCTGGATGGAAACATCCAAAGCCGATACCGGCTCATCACATACAATCAGCTTCGGGTTCAAAGCCAGCGCGCGGGCAATTCCGATTCTCTGTCGGCGTCCGCCGTCCAGCTCATGCGGATAGCTGTTGGCAAAACGATTAGCAAGGGAAACCGTGTCCATCAGTTCATCCACTCGTTTCGACAGAGATTCCTTGTTCGGCTGTGTCTTGTAGATTTCCATCGGTTCCGCAATCAGCTCCCGGACCGTCAGTCTGGGATCCAATGAGGCATACGGATCCTGGAAAATCATCTGCATATCCGGACGAACCTTATGAAACTCCTTGCTCGTCATTGCTGCGACATCTTTCCCCTCGAAGGAAACCTTTCCTGCAGTGGGGTCGGTCAGCCTCAGAATTGTTTTGCCAAGTGTAGATTTTCCGCAGCCGGATTCACCGACAACTCCCAGTGTTTTTCCGGCATCCAATGTAAAGGAAACGTCATCTACTGCATGCAGCAGACCATCAGGGACAGGGAAATATTTTTTCAGGTGTTCCACTTCCAGAATCGGCATTATACGTTCTCCCCTTTCTTGGCGTAGAGACATTTTACAAAATGTCCCGGATTCACCTCTACCAGGGGTGAATCCTTTTTCCGACATTCTTCTGTGCAGCGGTCACAGCGGTCACAGAAGCTGCAGTATGTCGGCAGATCCGTAGGATCAATGATCTGTCCCTTCACGGGTTTCAAACGCTCCGTGTCTTTGTCCAAGGAAGGAATGGACTCAAACAAACCAATGGTGTACGGATGCTGCGGCCGATCGAAAATGTCCTCTACCGTTCCAATTTCCACGATCTCGCCCGCATATACAACTGCGCATTTATTGCATATCTCAGCGACAATACCGAAGTCATGGGTGATCAGCATCAATGCCGTTCCGAACTTATCCCTCAGATCCTTGATCATGTCCAGAACCTGCGCCTGAATGGTGACATCCAGTGCTGTTGTCGGCTCGTCGGCAATCAGAAGCTCCGGGTTGCAGGCCAGCGCAATGGCAATGACCACTCTCTGTTTCATTCCGCCGGACAGCGCATGCGGGAATGCACTGTAGCGCTCAGGTCGGATGCCGACCATCTGCAGCATATCCATGGCGCGCTTCTGCGCTTCTGCCTTGGATACCTTTTCATGCAGTGTGATCACCTCTGCAATCTGATCTCCGATCGGCATAACCGGATTCAGAGCCGTCATGGGATCCTGAAAGATCATCGACACCTTTTTGCCGCGAATCTTCCGCAGCTCGGCATTCGACATCTTCTCGATGTCCTCTCCGTCAATCTCAACCTTTCCCCGAATGATGTGAGTCGGCGGATACGGCAGCAGTCCCATCAGTGCCAGAGCAATGGTTGTCTTGCCGGCCCCCGTCTCTCCTACCAGACCAAAGGTATCTGCCTTATTGATTTCAAAACTAACTCCGTTTACCGCCTCTACTACGTTCTCACGGCCTTCATAGTGGATGACAAGGTCCTCCACCCTGGCAACCGGGGTATTTTTATTTGTTCCCATCGTGTTCGGCCTCCTTTTATTTCAATCTGGGATCCAATGCATCACGGAGACCATCGCCCAGCAGATTGAAGCCCAGTACAGACAGCATGATCATGATGCCCGGATACAAGCAAAGATACGGTGCTGTGGAAAGATATTGCTTTCCTGCAGACAGCAGTGCACCCCATTCCGGTGTCGGAGGCGTAATTCCGATGCCGACAAAGCTCAGTGCGGAGACGCAGAGAACCTCAACGCCCAGAAGACCAACCACAGACAAAATAACAGGACCGACTGCATTCGGCAGAAGGTGC
Source organism: Lachnospiraceae bacterium (assembly GCA_963588615.1). Lineage (GTDB taxonomy): Bacteria > Bacillota > Clostridia > Lachnospirales > Lachnospiraceae > CAG-791. The sequence continues at coordinate 8,370 of CAVAJA010000331.1, forward strand.
TTCAGCATAATTCGAAAATGACTTGCCCCCATGGAGCGGGAGGATTCTACATAATCGCTGTCAATAACAGTAAAGATTGCCCCTCGAAAGGTGCGTGCCATGTTCGGAACCGCCCCCATGGAAAGACCGCACACAATGGAAAGCTCGCGTTCAAAGGTACTGGATCCTTCTCCGCTGAACACTGCTACAATTGCAATGGCCAGCATAATTCCGGGGATCGAACCCCAGATGTCCACAAAGCGCATCAGAATATTATCCACGCTTCCTCCGAAGTAAGCAGCAATTACTCCGAGCGTTCCGCCTACCAGAACAGCCACCGTAACAGCCAGAATTGCGACCGGAAGCGTAATGCGGGTGCCGTAAATGCAGCGCGTGAACATGTCGCGTCCCAGCTGATCGGTTCCGAACGGATGAGCCAGGCACGGTCCCATCATCTTATCGCTCATGTTTACTTCGTCATAACCATACGGAGCAATGACCGGGGCAAAGATCGCAACCAGAGCAAGTGCCACCAGAATAACCAGCCCGATGATTGCCGTCTTATTTCGTGCCAACCGCAGCCATGCCTCGTATGCCGGTCCGGTTTTCCTGTTTTTACCCTTCTGCGCTGCCTTCTTATTCTCAAGCTTCTGAATTGCAGGAGTCACATTTTTAGCCATTATACGTTTACCCCCTGTTCTGCCAACAGCTTTTTGAACTGACGCTTGCTGGCTTTCTTTCCCAGAACCTGACTCTTCAGGCGCGGATCAATGATTACGTAAGCAATATCAACTGCCAGATTAACCAACGTGAACATCAATGCCGTAACCAGAATTCCTCCCAGCATTCCCGGATAATTTTTTCCGTTGATGGCGGTCACGACATAATTGCCAATACCCGGAAGGGAAAATACAACCTCAATTGCCATGTTCCCGCCGAGTGCATTGCCAAGTCCGGCTCCCACACTGGTTGCCACCGGAATCATTGCGTTTCTCAGCATATGACGGGTCACGATACGGCCTTCCGTCTGTCCCTTGGCACGAGCGGTCCGAATGTAATCCTGACGCATGACTTCCAGCATGGAGGAACGGGTAATTCGAATATTTCCTGCCATCGATCCGATGGTGCACACCGTGATCGGCAGAATCCAGCCGGATAGATCCGACACGCCGAACGCCGGCAGAAGATTCATCTGTACCGCGAACTTATTGATCAGCATCATGGCCAGCCAGAAATTCGGCATCGAAACGAACAGCACTGACAGGAACAGGATTGCTGCATCTACCACCGTGTACTGCTTCAAAGCGCCCCAGATTCCCAGCGGCACGCCGATTGCGAATGCAAACAAGGTTGAAAGCACCGCCAGGATTAATGTATACGGCAATTTAGCCAAAACCTCATCCCGCACCGGCTGCATGGTGGTATAGGATGTTCCGAAATCAAACTTTGTGAACACATCTACAATATAATTGAACCATCTCTCCAGCACCGGCTTATCCAGACCAAGCCGTGCATGAACCGCTGCAATCTGTTCCGCCGTTGCATTCTTGTCCAGCAATGCTGCAGCCGGATCACCGGGCATGAATACCGTAATTGCAAAAACGATGGTAATGACGCCCACAATAACCGGAATCAGCCAGAGCAGTCTTTTCAGTATATATTTTCCCATATGCGTTTCTCCTTCTTCTTAACGCGTGCTCCCTTACCGCACACGCTTCAAAGCGATGACCTGATGCTCAAAATTGGCATGTGTCGGGAAAAGGTACAGATTGCCTTCGCTGTCCGCTGCAAGATCATGTGCACGCAGGCTGTCATTATAGAAGCCAAGCTCTCCGACAATGTTGAAGTCCAGATCAAAAATTGTGAGGAACCCTCCGCGTCCGACAACATAGACGAACTCTCCATCGGTATCAATTCCGGATGGCTGTCCCAGATCGTGACTGCAATACGCGACTACATTTCCCTCCGTATCAAGGACATGTACGGCATCCTTCTCCCGGTCGCACAGCCAGATGTGATCATTTGCGTCCACGCAGATCGCATGCGGTACGATGAATTTTCCGGGGGTGTCGGTATATGCATCGAACACTCCCTTTCCGCCGAATGTAGCAAGGTAATTGCCCTCGCGGTCGAATTTATGAATAGCAAAGTTTCCGTAGCCGTCCGACACGTAGATGTTGCCTTTAGAATCGAGGTCCACGTCATTGCAGTTGTTGAAGAACTCCGTTGTAAATTCTGTATCCTCGAAATCCTTCATCTGCTGATAGGTTCCGAACTCCATTCCGTGGAACGGCTCCGTGGGAAGGATTCCGTTGTGCCAGCGTGTCATGAAGACATCATTTTTCGGATCATTCTTCTTATTGTGGCATCCGTCATTTGCTGTTCCGATGGTCCGCACGATGTTGTCATTCATGTCGAGTTCAACAACCTGCTGCTGCATCACCGTGGCCACCAAAATTGTGTTCTCCGGCGTTACGTTTCCGAAATGTACCGGTCCGAACTTTCCCTCTCCAAGGCGCCCCAGGTAATGGCCGTTCTGATCCAGCTTCACGAACATGGTCTTCGGCCCGGGAGCCATTCCGACTCCGCCGCCTCTGAGCGTCACGTACAGATTATTGTCTGCATCACAGAAGCCTCCGGATACATTTCCCAGATACGGAAGTGTCCGGATGTCTTCCGGCAGATCCTTGCAATAATCCATATCCAGCTGATACCGGAATTTTCCGTCCGCCGTGCTGTACGTGATTTTCTGCTTTTTCGCCCTTTCCGGGTCGCCGTGCATCATCTTAATCGTGTCCATTTTTCCTCTCTCCTTGCTTTTACATGATTTTTACATCACATTTGGTTAGAACCCACATATTATGGTCGATCCGCCATTTTCAATTCCTCGGCCATCCTTTACCCCCCCCAGGGAGATCACCATTTTAATGATTGGATTATTGACTTTTCGAGGGTTTGAACATCATGTTGCTGTGGTATTTTGTTCTTTTCGCTTATTTTTTGTTTCTTTTGACCAGCATATCACTCATATATCAGTTTTTCTATGGGTTAGATAAGGCAAACCT
>CAVAJA010000332.1:0-3905 GCA_963588615.1 Lachnospiraceae bacterium
GCTCCATGGTTGTTTACGAGAAGGGAAAGCCCAAGCGGAGCGATTACCGCAAATTCCGGATCAAAACCGTGGCGGGACCGGATGATTATGCCTGCATGCGGGAGGTTCTGACAAGGCGCTTTACGCATGGACTGCAGGAGGCCAGAAAGCTGCAGGAAGAGAATCGGGATGAAGAACTGGGGAGCTTCACAAGATTTCCGGATCTGATTCTGATGGACGGCGGCCGGGGACAGGTCAATATCTGTCTGTCGGTGCTGGAGGAGCTGGGACTGGAGATCCCGGTGGCGGGTATGGTGAAGGACGATCATCACAGAACCAGAGGCTTGTATTATCGGAATGTGGAGATTCCCATAGATACGCACGGAGAGGGATTCAAACTGGTGACCCGGATCCAGGATGAAACCCATCGATTTGCCATCGAATACCACAGGTCTCTCCGCTCAAAGGCGCAGGTGCATTCCAGACTGGATGATATCCCGGGAATCGGTCCTGCAAGGAAAAAGGCGCTGATGCGGGAGTTTCGCTCTATTCAGGAGCTGATGGCGGCCTCCCGAGAAGAACTGGAGCGGATTCCGGAGCTGCCGCCGGAGACAGCAGCCGGCGTATACGAATATTTCCATCCTATGGTAAACTTAGAGGGTGCGAAAGACACTCCGCAGAGAGATTTGCAGTGTGATCGTTCGGACGCAGATTGACAAAAAGGGGATGCCGGCTGACCTGCAGGCGGCAGAGACGCGCAGAGATGACAGGCAGATGAACAGGCACGGCAGGTGCTGCAAGGAGGAATCCATGGTAAGCGTGAAACTCAGTGAAGTCATTGAAAAGGAAAAGCTGATTAACCTGACACCGGACATCAACATTGCGAAGATAAAAATCAAACAGCCGGACATCAACCGCCCGGCCGTGCAGCTGACAGGCTACTTTGAACACTTTGATGCAGCCAGAATTCAGATCATCGGATTTGTAGAATATTCTTATATGTCCTATATGACAGAGGAGCGCAAGGAAGAAATTTACGGACAGCTCTTCTCGATGGGTTGTCCCTGCTTCATTTTCTGCAGAGAGCTGCAGCCGGATGAGATTTTCTTAAAATATGCAGGGAAGTACGGCGTGCCCGTCCTGCAGACCAAGCAGTCCACTTCCGTGTTCATGGCGGAGCTGATTCGGTGGATGAACGTTCGTCTGGCGCCCTGCATCTCCATTCACGGTGTGCTGGTGGACGTATATGGCGAGGGAGTGCTGATCACAGGAGAGAGCGGCATCGGCAAATCGGAGGCGGCACTGGAGCTGATCAAGAGAGGACACCGCCTGGTAAGTGATGACGTGGTGGAGATCCGAAAGGTTTCGGAGGAGACGCTGGTTGGTTCCGCTCCGGATATCACCAAGCATTTTATTGAACTGCGGGGTATCGGAATTGTGGACGTAAAGACGCTGTTCGGTGTTTCCAGTGTCCGCGATACGCAGAACATTGACGTGGTGATCCAGCTGGAGGAGTGGGACAAGGATAAGGAATATGATCGGCTGGGACTGGAGGAGGAATACACGGAGTATCTGGGAAATTCCGTGGTATGCCATCGCATTCCGATCCGTCCGGGAAGAAATCTTGCCATCATCTGCGAATCGGCAGCCGTCAATCACCGTCAGAAGAAGATGGGCTACAATGCGGCACAGGAGCTGTATAACCGGGTGCAGAATGCATTGATTCACAGACATGAGAATGAGGATGAGGAATAGTAGCGGCAAGCTGCTCGAAAGCAGCTTGCCCGCATACGAGTGACATGCCTTCGGCGTGTCACTCGGAGCATCGGAGAAATCGCCTGCGCGAGTTTCTCCTCGCAAGGGGAGCGGCAGCTGCGCGAAGGGAGCATGACCGCCCACGGGTGACAGACTATGGCGTGTCACTCGGAGCATCGGAGAAATCGCCTGCGCGAGTTTCTCCTCGCAAGGGGAGCGGCAAGCCCGAAAAGGAAGCAGCTTGCCTGTGTACGAATGGGAGATGGTTTGGTGGATGAGAAAAGGCTGATCGAAATATTGGGCGAAGACAATGTGCGGGTGCAGGAGCCGATGGCGCTGCATACAACATTCCGCATCGGCGGCTGCGCAGATTATTATGTCTCTGTAAAGAATGCAGAGGAGCTGCAGAGGGTGCTCATGTGCCTGCAGGAAGAGAAGGAACCCTGGTATCTTCTGGGCCGCGGGTCGAATCTTCTGGTCGGAGACGGAGGATACCGCGGCTGCGTGATCGCGCTGGACGGCATGAACGAGATTGCAGTGGAGGGAAACCGGATCACAGCCGGCGCAGGAGCCTTGCTGTCACAGGTATCGTTGGCAGCAAAGGAGCACGGTCTGACCGGAATGGAATTCGCGGCGGGAATCCCGGGAACGGTCGGCGGGGCACTGGTGATGAACGCAGGAGCATATGACGGCAGCATGGATATGGTAGTAAGAGAGGTGACCTGCCTGGAACAGGGAGAGATAAAAACGATCCCGGCCCGAGAAATGAAATTTTCCTATCGGCACAGCCTTCTCAAGGAGGTTCCGGCCATTGCTCTTGGATGCTCCATAGAATTGAAAAAAGGTGATCCGAAGGAAATTCTTGCCAAAATGCAGGATTTTGCCGCAAGGAGAAGAGAGAAACAGCCTCTGGAATATCCGAGCGCGGGCAGTACCTTCAAACGGCCGGAGGGGATGTTTGCCGGGAAGCTGATTATGGACGCAGGTCTGCGCGGCTTTCGCATCGGCGGAGCACAGGTATCTGAGAAGCATTGCGGCTTTGTCATCAACAAGGATCACGCATCGGCAGCAGATGTTCGAAAGGTGATCGAGGCCGTTCGGACAAAGGTGGAGGAGACGAGCGGCGTGCGGCTGGAAGAGGAAGTGCTTTATCTTGGGGAATTCTGACATCAAATGAGGTTGACGAAATGAGATTTGTGGTAGTGACGGGAATGAGCGGCAGCGGGAAGGCAACAGCCATTAAGATGCTGGAGGATGAGGGATACTACTGTGTGGACAATCTTCCGGTTCGGCTCATTGATACCTTTATGGAACTGGTCTATGTGCCCGAGAACGAGATTTCCAAGGTGGTTCTGGGGCTGGATGTCCGCGCAGATCAGCCATTTGCCTATGTGGAGGAGGTGCTCGCGGCACTTCGGGAGAAGGGATATTCCTATGAAATTCTCTTTATGGATGCCAGCGATGAGACGCTGATCAAGCGCTACAAGGAAACCAGAAGATCACACCCGATGGCACCGGAGGGGCGGATCGAGGATGGAATTCACAAGGAACGGCAGATTCTGAAGAATATCAAGGCCAACGCGGATTATGTGATTGACACCTCCAATCTCCTCACAAGGGAACTGAAGCAGGAGCTGGTGCGGATCTTTCAGGAAAACCGCAGCTACAATTCCCTGATGGTCTCTGTCATGTCCTTTGGATTCAAATACGGGATTCCGACGGATGCCGATCTGGTATTCGATGTGCGCTTTCTGCCGAATCCGTACTATGTGGAAGAACTCAAAGCACAGACCGGGAACGATAAGCCGGTACAGGACTTTGTCAAGTCCTATCCGCAGACCGGGGAGTTTCTTCAGAAGCTGGAGGAGATGATTACCTTTCTGATTCCGTATTATGTAAAGGAAGGCAAAAATCAGCTGGTCATTGCGATCGGGTGCACCGGCGGGAGACACCGCAGCGTGACACTGGCCAATGAGCTCTACGACAGACTCAAGGACAAGGGGGATTACGGCATCAAGCTCTATCACAGGGATGTTCAGAATGGCTGAAAGGGAAAGAGAAGAGAAATTTCAGACAAAGGTTCTGCAGGAGCTGGAGAGACAGGAGCCCGGATCGCGCAGGGCGATGCAGACGGAACTGGCGGCTCTGCTGCGCTTCATGTCCTGTACAGG
>CAVAJA010000333.1:0-4811 GCA_963588615.1 Lachnospiraceae bacterium
TTGTACATGGACGCGCGCATGCCGCCTACTGTGCGGTGTCCCTTCAAGGACACGAAGCCGTTTGCTGCCGCTTCCTTGATGAATTCTGCATCCAGATCCGCATTTCCCGTCACAAACGGTGCGTTCATCAGAGAGCGATCCTGTTTGCGGACCGTTCCCTTAAAGAGCTTGGACTCATCCAGGTAATCATAGAAAATCTTCGCCTTCTCCTCGTTGTACTGCGCAATTCCGGACAGGCCGCCCTGCTTCATCAGCCATTTGAACACCAGCCCGCAGATATAAATGTTATAGCAAGGGGGCGTGTTGTACAGGGAGTCCTTTTCTGCCTGTGTCTTATACTGCAGCATCGTAGGAACATACGCCGGCAGATCATCACGGATCAGATCCTCGCGAATAACTGCAATGACAACACCTGCAGGACCTACATTCTTCTGAACGCCGCCGAAGAACATGCCGTACTGATTCACATCAATGGGTCTGGAGAGGAAATTCGAGGATACATCCGCCACCAGATCATGTCCCTTTGTATTCGGAAGCGTGAAATACTCCGTTCCGTAAATGGTATTGTTCTCACAGATATATACATAATCTGCATCTTCCGGGATCGGAAGGTCCGAGCAATCCGGAATATAGGAAAAGTTCTCGTCCTCGGAGGACGCAACTTTAATAGCCTCACCGTACTTCTGAGCCTCTTTCCAGGCTTTTTTAGCCCACTGTCCGGTTACGATGTACGCAGCCTTTCCGTTCTTCATCAGATTCATGGGAATCTGTGCAAACTGAGTGGAACCGCCGCCCTGCAGGAACAGAACCTTATAATTATCCGGAACGCCGACCAGCTTGCGGAAATCCGCCTCCGTCTCCTTGATCAGTGCATCAAACACCTTGCTGCGGTGAGACATCTCCATAACGGACATGCCGCTTCCCTTGTAATCCAGCATCTCAGCGGCTGCTGTCTCCAGTACTTCGACCGGCAGCATCGCAGGACCTGCGGAAAAATTATACACTCTGCTCATCTTTCTACCTCCTCTGCCGCAGTCTGCCTGCGGCTCTGCAAACACATCGTTTCACTTGGTCGCGGTACAGCGGGAAATAACCTGAAAGGTCTGCCGTGCCGAATTCTAATACAACACAACCGTTGTGCCGACCGATACCATTCCGTACAGCTCCGGCATCACCGAAGGAGGAATGTTGACACAACCATGTGAGCCATTGGTCAGATAGATGCTCCCGCCGAATCTGGATCTCCAGCTGGCATCATGCAGCCCGACACTGTTGCCGATAAAATTCATCCAATACTGGACAAATGATGCGTAATCTTTGCCCTTTAATGTGACATTGCGCTGTTTCCCGAGAACACAGTAGACTCCGGTCGGAGTATCATGTCCGGTACTGTGATTCCCTGTCACAACAGATGTCGTAAATCTGCAGACACCGTTCTCATAGTAGTAGAGAATCTGATTGGAGATATCAATTTCCACATACGTTCCGCCGCAGCGGTACACCGGTGTATGCTGCTCCGTTCGCTGTTCCATAATGGCCGTCGCCAGATAGTTGATCTCATAATCCACATCCAGATATCCGGTTTTCTGAAAGAAACCGTCAAGTGCAATATAATTGCCCAAGGTCGTCTGAAACCCGGCCTGATTCGGCACGCTGTTTTCGTAAGGATACATCTGCTGCAGACCTGAAAAAAAGCTTCGCATTTTGTTGCTGTCGCACACGTAGTATCCCGTTGCGGGGTCAATGTAATAAGACCCATCCGCATTGGTCACCATCATGGTCATCGCCAGTTCCGGCGTCACCGTGTATGTTCTCCCGCCGCCGAAATCATAAACAATGCTGCACTGCGGCGCCGCCGGCGCACCGGCTGCCAGGACTTTTTTCCCGGGCAGCAATGCCAAAAGAAAGATCCAAAAAGAAGTCAGAAAAACTACGGCAAGTGTAAGACGCAGCAGGTTTCCCCTGCCGCAGGATGACTTATTCATAAACTTCCCTTCTCCCGGAATCACCTTGTCTGTCCCCGCGGGGGCAAGAGTTAACCAGCACCGCCGGATAGACCCGCAAGCCACAGACGTCATGCCTGCCCCCTTGCCTTTAAATCTTCTTCATCAAAGGCTTCCGTAATTGTACTGCCCGGAGAAACCATAGGGAACACCTTGTCGTCTTCCTCGATCACGCAGTCGATGACCACAGGGATCTCACTGTCCAATGCTTCCCGCAGTGCAGGCTCGATCTCCTCAGGCTTCGTCACACGAATTGCCCTGCAGCCAAGACCTTCTGCCGTCTTGCAGTAGTCCACCTCATCCTTCAGCACCGTGGCACTGTAACGTTTCCCGTAATACAGAGTCTGCCACTGTCTGACCATTCCGAGAACCTGATTGTTGATAACAATTTCAATGATCGGAATATGATAGCGGCTCGCTGTCGCAAGCTCGATCAGATTCATTCGAAAACACCCATCTCCGGCGATGTTGACACAAATTTTGTCGGGTCTGGCTGTTTTTGCGCCGATGCATGCCCCAAGTCCATATCCCATCGTGCCGAGTCCGCCGCTTGTCAGGAGCGTTCTTGGCTCGGAGTAGGTATAATACTGAGCTGCCCACATCTGATGCTGCCCTACATCCGTGGAGATCACGGCCTTTCCCTCTGTCACCCTGTCCAGCGTTTCCATGATCATGGGGCAGGTCAGCCGACTGTGGTCGTACTGAAGAGGATATTTTTTCTTGAGATCCGCAATCTCTTCCATCCAGGAACGATCCGGATTCAGAGCTTCTGCGGAGGCTTTCAGTTCCCCGTTGATCTTCTTCAGAACTTCTTTGAGATCTCCGACCAACGCAAGGTCAATTTTTACATTTTTATTGATCTCCGCCTCATCCACATCAATCTGCAGAATCCGCGCCTTCTCCGCGAATTTTTTGGGATTTCCTGTCTGACGATCCGAGAAACGGGTTCCCAGTGCAATCACGAGATCCGCTTTTGACAAGCCAAAATTCGAGGCCTTTGTTCCGTGCATACCGATCATTCCGGTATAGTGCGGATCGTGACCATCAAAAACACCCTTGCCCATCAGCGTGTCGCACACCGGTGCATCCAGCAGTGCATCCAGCTCGCGAATCTCACGGTAAGCTTCCGAAATCACCGCTCCGCCGCCGACATACAGAAACGGGCGCTTTGCAGACCGAATCATTCGAATTGCCTTCTTGATCTCATCCTCTGTATAGTGTGCAAGATGAGCCCTGGCACTCTCCATTTCTCCTTCCAGTTCGGACGAAGAAGCCGGCGTAAACTCACAGACCGCACCTGTCACGTCCTTTGTGACATCCACCAGGACAGGGCCGGGACGACCGGTTCTGGCAATGCGGAAAGCCTTGCGCAGTGCGGGGGCCAGATCCTTAACATTCTTGACAATAACGCCGTGCTTGGTGACCGGCATGGTGATTCCGGCAATGTCCACCTCCTGGAAGGAATCTTTTCCCAGAAGAGGAAGCGTAACGTTGCAGGTAATCGCCACCATCGGAACAGAATCCATATAGGCTGTTGCAATGCCTGTCACCAGATTCGTGGCACCGGGGCCGGAGGTAGCCATGCACACTCCTACCTTTCCGGATGCCCTTGCATATCCATCGGCAGCATGAGCCGCACCCTGCTCGTGGCTTGTCAGAATGTGTCGGATCTTATCGCTGTTTTTATATAACGCATCATAGACATTCAGGATCGCACCGCCGGGATAGCCGAATATGGTGTCCACTCCCTCTTCCAACAAACACTGTACAATGATTTCTGAACCGTTCAGCTTCAAGTTATTACTCTCCCCTTCCTAAATTCTGTTCCTCCGGCAGCAGCGCGGAAAAGCCATCGTCGCCGGGACTCCATCCCGTCCGCAAGCAGCCGATCACGTTGAAATCGCCAGATGCTAAACAGATGCAAAAGCTTATTGTTTCGGCAGTTCCAGAATGGCACCGCGGTTTCCGGAGGTGACGAGTGCCTGATAGCGTGCAAGATATCCGTCCGTGACCTTCGGCGTTCTGGGCTTCCAGGCAGCTCTGCGCTTTGCCAGTTCTTCATCGGATACCTTCAGCTCCAGCTTGTTGTTCGGGATGTCAACGAGGATGGTATCGCCTTCTTCCACTAGTGCAATCGGACCTCCTACTGCAGCCTCCGGGCTGACATGACCGATGGCAGCACCGCGGGATGCGCCGGAGAAGCGGCCGTCCGTGATCAGCGCAACCGTAGAACCAAGTCCCATTCCGATGATTGCAGAGGTGGGATTCAGCATTTCACGCATGCCGGGACCTCCCTTGGGTCCCTCATAGCGAATCACGACAACATCTCCCTCATGAATCTTTTCGGTGGTAATCGCCTTGATGGCGTCCTCTTCGCAGTCGAATACCCTCGCCGGTCCCTCGTGCGTCATCATCTCCGGTGCAACCGCGCTGCGCTTTACAATTCCGGTGTCCGGAGCCAGATTTCCCTTCAAAACAGCAATGCCGCCGTTTGACATAAAAGGATTCTCCAGAGGACGAATCACCTCAGGATCCCTGTTGACTGCCCCTGCGATGTTCTCGCCCGTTGTCCTGCCGGTGACGGTGATGCCGTCCAGATACAGCAGATTCTTTTTGGTCAGTTCCTTCATGACCGCATAGATGCCGCCTGCTTCATTCAGATCCTCCATGTAGGTCGATCCTGCAGGTGCCAGATGACACAGATTCGGAGTGCGGTCCGAAATCTCATTTGCATACTCCATGTTGAGCTCGATGCCGCACTCATGTGCAATTGCGGGAAGGTGCAGCATGGTATTGGTGGAACAGCCA
>CAVAJA010000334.1:0-7585 GCA_963588615.1 Lachnospiraceae bacterium
CTGATGGACAGGCATGACACTGTCGGAATCGACTGCGTGGCGATGTGTGTAAACGATGTGGCGTGTGCAGGCGGAGATCCGCTGTTTTTCCTGGATTACATTGCCTGCGGCAAAAATTTTCCGGAGAAAATTGCAGCCATCGTGAAAGGAGTTGCAGAAGGCTGCGTGCAGGCAGACAGTGCACTTCTGGGCGGAGAGACGGCAGAGCATCCCGGCATCATGCCGGATGAGGAATATGATCTGGCTGGTTTTTCCGTCGGCGTGGTAGAACGTGACGAGATGATCACAGGGCAGAACATTGCTCCGGGAGATGTGCTGATCGGCATTGCGTCGAGCGGCGTGCATTCCAACGGATTTTCACTGGTCCGCAGAATTTTCGACATTGAGAGCAAAGAAGTGCTGGAGAAGACCTACGAGGAGCTGGACGGCAGGAAACTGGGAGATGTTCTGCTGACACCCACAAGGATTTATGTGCATGCCATGAAGGCCATCCGAGAGGCAGGGGTTCGCGTGAAAGGCTGCAGTCACATCACGGGCGGCGGATTCTATGAGAATATTCCCAGAATGCTGCCGGATGGAACAGTGGCCAGGGTTTACAAGGACAGCTATCCGGTGCCGGCTATTTTCAAGCTGATGCAGAAGACTGGCGGCATTGATGAACATGTCATGTACAATACCTTTAATATGGGAATCGGCCTGTGCCTTGCTGTCGACCCTGCAGACAAAGAGAAGGTTCTGGCAGCGGTAGAGACATCGGGGGATCACGGCTATGTCATCGGAGAGATCATTGCCGCAGAGGATGCGCACAGGATCGAAGCCGGGGGCAATACAAAGGCTGAGAGCAGAAAGGGCGTAGAGTTATGCTGAAGCTTGCGGTCATGGTATCCGGCGGCGGAACCAATCTTCAGGCAGTCATTGACAGGATTGCAGACGGGACCATTGAGAATGCAAAGATCGTATCTGTGATTTCCAATAATCCGGGAGTTTATGCACTGGAACGTGCAAAAAAGGCAGGAATTCCGTCCTGCGTTCTCTCTCCCAGGAGCTTTGCGGACAGAGAGGCCTTTAACGATGCGCTCCTTGATACGCTGCAGAAGACCGGTGCAGATCTGGTGGTTCTGGCAGGGTGTCTGGTGGCCATTCCGGCAAAGGTGATTGAAGCATTCAGAGGACGGATCATCAACATTCATCCGGCGCTGATCCCTTCTTTCTGCGGCAAGGGCTATTACGGACTGCACGTCCATGAAAAGGTGTTGGAAAGAGGGGTCAAAGTTACCGGGGCCACGGTTCATTTCGTGGATGAGAATCTGGACCACGGGCAGATCATTCTGCAGAAGGCAGTGGAAATCCCGGAGGGAATTACGGCGAAGGAGCTGCAGCAGAAGGTGATGGAAGAGGCAGAGTGGGTGATTCTGCCGAAGGCCATCGATCTGATTGCCAAGGGAAGGGTTCGGATTGACGGCGGCGTTACAAGAATTCAGGAGGGAGCATGAAAGTATTGTTAATCGGCGGCGGTGGTCGTGAGCATGCCATTGCGGCCGCGATTGTCAAATCACCGAAGGTAGAGAAGCTATACTGCGCACCGGGCAATGCCGGCATTGCAGAGATTGCAGAATGCGCACCGATCGGCGTGATGGAGTTCGACCGACTCATTTCCTATGCAAAAGAGAAGAAAATAGATCTCGCCGTATGCAGTCAGGATGACCCGCTGTGCGCCGGCATTGTAGATGCATTTGAAGAGGCGGGAATTCGGATTTTCGGAACAAAGAAAAATGCTGCCATCATTGAGGGAAGCAAGGCCTTTTCCAAAGACCTGATGAAAAAATACAACATCCCGACTGCGGCGTATGAAACCTTCCGCGATCCTGAGGCGGCGGTTCATTATCTTGAAACAGCAAAGCTTCCAATTGTTCTGAAGGCGGACGGTCTGGCACTGGGGAAGGGAGTTCTGATCTGCAATACCAGAGAGGAGGCCATGGAAGGTGTTCGCACCATCATGCTGGACAAAAAGTTCGGTTCGGCAGGAAATGAGCTGGTTATAGAGGAGTTCATGACCGGGCGGGAGGTTTCTGCACTGGCATTTGTGGATGGCAGAAATTATCGTCTGATGACTTCCTCACAGGATCATAAGAGAGCGCTGGACGGCGATCAGGGACTGAATACCGGAGGAATGGGAACCTTTTCACCCAGCCCGTTTTTTACAGAGGAGATCGAGAAAATCTGTCATGAAACCATTTTCCGCCCCACGGTGGAGGCGATGGCAAAGGAGGGAAGAGAGTTCAAGGGCGTGCTGTACTTTGGTCTGATGCTGACGAAGGACGGGCCGAAGGTTGTGGAATACAACACCAGATTCGGAGATCCTGAGACACAGGTGGTCCTGCCCCGCATGGAGACGGACATCATAGATGTATTCAATGCCTGCATTGACGGAACACTTGATAAAACAGAGCTGAAGTTTGCGGACAATGCAGCTGTGTGTGTTGTGATGGCAAGCGGCGGATATCCCTCCTCCTATGAGAAGGGAAAGGTGATCCACGGTCTGGAGTTTTTTGCAGGACGAGAGGATCTGTATTGTTTCCACGCAGGCTCCAAATTCAGTGAAAGCGGCGAAGTGATTACAAACGGCGGCCGTGTGCTGGGAATTACTGCCCTTGCACCTACCTTGAAGGAAGCAAGGAAAAAAGCCTATGAGGCGGTGGAAAAGGTCTCCTTTGATAAGGCTTTTTATCGACACGACATAGGAAAAGCCATCGAGCAGGCATGAGCTGAAACAAAAATCTTGGCACAAGGACATTGCCGTGTTATTCTGAATGGGTATGTAATCCCGCAGAGACGGGGCGTTTTTGTTGTGTGACAGGACAGACGGAGAGAGAAATGCTGTGGGCTTTCCGAAGGTCTTGTCGCTGCACGAAGAGATGGAGACAAGGGAGTAGGATATGATAAATTCCAGATTCAATCGTGTTCGAGGAATGGCGGCTGCGGCTGTTATGGCAGCTGCAGTGACCTTTTCTGCACCGATGACGATGATGTCTGCGCTTGCTGCGACAGGTACGGTGACAGGAAGCGACATCAATGTGCGCAGTGAGGCAAGTTCGGATTCCAGTAAGGTCGGGACGGTTACTACAGGTGATACTGTGGAGGTCGGAGAGACCGCTACGGATTCTTCGGGGGCAACCTGGTATCAGGTTACATTGAGCAACGGGACGACCGGCTATGTTCGCGGCGATTTTCTGACGGTGGATGAGTCCTCCGATGATTCCTCTGATACGGAGGATACAGAGAATGCAGATACCTCTGATGAGACGTCAGAAGAGGATACAGAGAGTACAGAGGATACGGAGAGCACAGACGCAGCAGCGGCAGAGGCGACGGCAGCAGCGGAGCAGGATACCGGTGGATATCAGATTGTTCTGGCCCCTGATGAAGACGGCGCAGATACCTATTATCTGTATAACAACAACGAAGGCAAACGGATGAAGATTTCTGACATCCAGAAGCTGGAGGATGATGTTACGGCGGCCAATACAAAGGCGAGTACGGCCAACCGCAAATTCACGATCGTTCTGATTGCTGCCATTGTGGCAGTGGTCATCCTGCTTATTGCGGTGGTTGTCCTTGCGATTCGGTTGAAGGATGCCCTGGAAAACGGCAGAAGAGAAAGAGATCTCACGATGGAGCGCAGGGATCAGAGAAGGAGTGATCACCGCGTCGACAGCGTGGAGTCCTTAAGAAAGTCAAGAGGACAGGGACAGAACGCGCGCGGCAGGAGTCGTGAGGATGCTTATGCATCGAACACGGTAAGACGAACCGAGAGAGATCAAAGAGATGTGAGAGGAGCGGCCGACAGAGCAGAGAGAAGACCGGCTCGTCCGGCAGCTGAGGGCGGAGCGTACACAACGAGAACCAGAAGTGCAGCTCCTGTAAGAGATGCAGAGGGAAGACCGGCTGCAAGATCGGCATCGGGCAGCAGACAGGCAGCATCTGCCGCAAGAACGAGTTCTGCAGCACCGGAGCGTCCGGTGCGAAGCGCAGCTGACGGCGCAGAGAGACGTCCGGCAGCAAAGCCGGCAGCAAAACCTGCTGCAAAGAATTTTGCAGAGGACGATTTTGATTACGATTTCCTGAAGCTGGATGACAACGAATAAAGGCTGAGAGACTGCAGTTGAAGAGAAACGCCGTGTGTTATATAATGCGTAACACACGGCGTTTTTGCGTGGGTGAAATGAAGAAGGCAGGGTACTTTTTCACTCATCTGGACAGCCGTTGCCGGGGGAATTTTACAGTAAACCGCGAGAAACATGCTGCAGTAAAACCTGGAACCGGAAGAGGCTTCTGCAGCAGAAAAGGGTGATGAGTATGCTGATTGAGATCGATTTCAGCAGCGATGAGGCAATTTATCAGCAGCTGTGCAATCAAATAATTCAGGGAATTGCGACATCCCGCTTTACGGAGGGACAGGTGCTGCCCTCGGTTCGCCAGCTGGCAGACGAGATAGGCATCAATATGCACACGGTCAACAAGGCCTATACGGTGCTGAAGCAGGAAGGCTTCGTAAAGGTGGATCGGCGAAGAGGAGCTGTCATTGCGGTGGATTCGGATAAGGCAAGGGCGCTGCAGACGGTGAGAGAGAAAATATCGGAGGCAACAGCAGAAGCTTTGTGCCGCGGGCTCACCCGGGAAGACATGCACGAACTGGTGGATCAGGTGTTCGATGAATACGAGAGCTACATTCGGGAAGCACTGCAGTCATAAAGAAACCTGTGTGCCGATTTTTATATTTTGAGAGCAGATTCGTCAGAAGAGAGGTAAGAATGAGTATTCCTTATACACAGAAGGCCGAAGAGGCTTTGCGTCTTGCTGCAGAGGCAGCAAAGGAGAACGGCAGCACATACGTAGGAACAGAGCATCTTTTGATGGGGCTGGTAAGAGAACCGGATGGAGTTGCCTCCAAAGTGCTGCGCAGCAACGGCATCACAGAGGATAAGCTGAAGGAGATGATGGAATCTCTCCGCATGAAAGAAGGGGCAGTAGCGGTTCTGGACAAAGACGGCTACTCACCCAGACTCCGCGATATTCTGGAGGGTGCGCAGGAAATTGCAGAAATGGATTATCACGCATCGGAACTTGGAACGGAATTTCTGCTCATTGCGCTCATTCTGGAACACCAGAATGTGGCATTGAAGCTGATGGAAGCCGGCGGTGCCAATGTGGGCAAGGTTTATTTTGAGACTCTGGCGGCCATGGGGGTCGACGTCCGTGAGCATCGCGGCGATCTGATGCAGGAGCAAGCCGGCGGTGAGATGGCGGAAAGAGCAGGGATGCTGGAGCAGTTCAGCAGGGATCTGACGGAGCAGGCCAGAGAGGGACGGTTGGATCCGGTAATCGGACGTGACCGCGAGACGCAGCGGGTCATTCAGATCCTGTCCAGAAGGACGAAGAACAATCCATGCCTGATTGGAGAGCCGGGAGTCGGCAAGACGGCAATTGTGGAGGGACTGGCACAGAGAATCGCTGCCGGCAAGGTGCCGGAGTCGGTGCAGGGCAAACGTGTTCTGACACTGGATTTGTCTGCAATGGTGGCAGGGTCAAAATATCGCGGGGAATTCGAGGAGAGAATCAAAGGCGTTCTGGCCGAGGTGTCGTCTCTTGGGAATATCATCCTTTTTGTAGATGAAGTGCATACCCTGATCGGAGCCGGTGCGGCAGAGGGGTCGATTGACGCCTCCAACATTTTAAAGCCGGCCCTGGCCAGAGGGGAAGTACAGCTGATCGGTGCCACAACCATCCGCGAATATCATAAATATGTGGAGAAGGATGCTGCATTGGAGCGCCGCTTTCAGCCGGTTTCGGTAGAAGAACCGACCGAGGAGGAAACTCTTGAGATTCTCAGGGGTGTGGTGCCTCATTACGAAAAGCATCACAATGTGTCCGTCACTGAGGAAGCAATGAAGGAGGCGGTGCGCCTGTCGCAGAGGTACATCAATGACCGCAATTTTCCGGATAAGGCCATTGATGTAATTGATGAAGCCTGCGCGGCGGTGCGTCTTGGGAGCAGCACCGGAAAGAAAAAAGATCCGATGGCAGATCTGGAAGAGAAGATGGCCGCGGTGGATAAAAAGCTGGCAGCTGCTGTTCTGGACGGAAAACGTCAGGCTGCACGTTCGGCAAGGAAGCGGTACGATGTGCTGCGGGAGGAGTACGACGAATTGCTTCGTCAGGACAGAACAAAGGAGCAGGAAGAGGAGCTGCGCCCCGTTGTAACGGAGCAGACCGTTGCAGAGGTGATTTCTGTCTGGTCAAAAGTGCCGGTGAGCCGGCTGACAGAAAAAGAAAGCGAGCGCCTGGTTCGACTGGAGGATATTCTGCACAGGAGAGTCATCGGGCAGCAGGATGCCGTGACCGCAGTAGCAAAGGCAATCCGCAGGGGACGTGTGGGTCTGCAGGATCCGAATCGCCCCATCGGATCGTTCCTGTTCCTTGGGCCTACCGGTGTCGGTAAGACAGAGCTGGCAAAGGCACTTGCGGAAGCGGTGTTCGGCGATGAGAAGGATATGATTCGTGTGGATATGTCAGAGTACATGGAGCAGTATGCTGTCTCAAAGATGATCGGATCGGCGCCTGGATATGTGGGCTACGAGGAGGGCGGACAGCTGACGGATAAGGTTCGGAAGAATCCCTATACCGTGGTCCTGTTTGACGAAATTGAAAAGGCGAATTCCGATGTTTTCAATTTGCTGCTCCAGATCCTGGATGAGGGACATCTTACCGATTCTCAGGGAAGGCAGGTGAATTTCAGAAATACCATCGTAATTATGACATCCAATGTGGGGGCGAGGAACATTGTGGATTCCCATGCAATCGGCTTTTCTTCCAAGCCGACGAAGGAGCAGGAATATCAGAAGATGCAGGAAGGCGTGATGGCCGAGGTCCGCAAGATGTTCCGACCGGAGTTCATCAATCGGATTGACGGAATTGAGGTGTTCCATGCTCTGAGCAGGGAAGAATTGCTGCGGATCGTGTCGCTGCTTGCAGCAGATCTGCAGAAACGCGCTGCAGCACAGCAGAATCTTACCATCCGTTTCACACATTCTCTGAAAGAGCATCTGGTGGACCGATACGCGGACCCAAAAATGGGCGCACGACCCCTCCGCAGAGCGATTCAGACCGTGGTGGAGGACGAGCTTGCTTCCAGAATTCTGGCAGGAGAATTTGCACCGGGAGATACGATAACCGCAGGGTATCGAGGCGGAAAGGTGACATTTGAAAAGCATTGAGAAGGAAATAACATGCCGGGAAAGAAAAGATCAACAGCATTCTACTGTAAGGAGTGCGGCTATGAGTCCGCAAAATGGGTAGGACAGTGTCCTGGATGCAGAGAATGGAACACCATGGTGGAGGCACCGATCCGTACGAGTCAGGCAAAAGGCGGATTCGGACACATGGCGGCCGGTTCGGTGAGCGGGAATTACCCTGCGGGGGGATTGCAGAGTGCAGGACCGCTTTCCCTGTCTCAAATTAAAGATGAAGGGGAAGTGCGCTGGACAACCGGGTACGGGGAGCTGGATCGGGTTCTCGGCGGAGGAAT
>CAVAJA010000335.1:0-3254 GCA_963588615.1 Lachnospiraceae bacterium
CAGCAGGTCAGCGCCGTCAGCAGCAGGAAAACCAGATTTTTCGGTCCGGAAAAGGCATAAAAAACCACGCTTGCCAGCAGCAGGCAGATCCACTGCCTCTTCTTTGCAAACACGGTGTAATACAGTGCCAATATGATGCTTAAAAAAATCACGAAACTCCAGGATGTAATGCTCATGTGTCCGATTATAACACAAAGAGACCGCCTGTCTGTGCAGCAGGCGATCTCTTCTATGTAAAATAATATTCAGGTAAAAATAATATCCAGCCAAACGGCAGCTCTTACTTTACTGCCAGATTCAGAATGGCCTTCTTCGGGCACTTCGCCGCGCATGCGCCGCAGCCGATGCACTTGGCAGGATCAATGACTGCCACATTGTCCACAACGTGGACCGCATCGTGCTCACAGGATCTTTCACACATACGGCAGGCAATGCAGGAGGTCTTGCAGACCGCCATCGCAGCCTTGCCGAGATCCTTGTTGGAGCACTGCACCAGAACCTTCTCCGATGCAGGCTTTAACGAGATCAGATGCTGCGGACATGCCTTGATGCACTTGCCGCAGGCTGTGCAGACAGCAGAATCCACCACTGCCACGCCGTTTACCACATGAATCGCATCGAAATCGCAGACCTTTACGCAGTCACCAAGGCCGATGCAGCCGTAGGCGCATTCCTTCGTACCGCCGAACAGAGTCTTTGCAGCTGCGCAGCTCTCCACTCTTCCCGCATATTCATACAGCGACTTTGCATTGTCCTTCGTGCCCTGACAGGCCACAAAGGAAACCTGCCTCTCCATACCGTCGGCAGAGGTCCCGAGAATCTCACCCAGCTTTGCCGCAACGGCAGGGCCGCCGACGGCACACTTTGTGCAGGGAACGTCACCGTTTCCGCCTGCCAGTGCATGCGCATAGTCGTCACAGCCTGCATAGCCGCAGCCTCCGCAGTTAGCACCGGGCAGCGCCTCTCTTAAATCCAGGAA
Organism: Lachnospiraceae bacterium; assembly: GCA_963588615.1. Lineage (GTDB taxonomy): Bacteria > Bacillota > Clostridia > Lachnospirales > Lachnospiraceae > CAG-791. Next base: position 980 of record CAVAJA010000335.1, read on the forward strand.
CAGCTGATCCTCTTTCACCTCGAACACCTTTGAAGCAAAGGACAGCAGGATTCCTGCAATCAAGGAGACAACCAGGATCAGAATAACCGCAATGATAATCAAACCCATAATCCCGCCTCCTTAAATCATTCCGCTGAAGCCCATGAAGGCCAGAGACAGAATGGCTGCTGTTGTCAGAATGATCGGAACGCCGCGGAAGGACTCCGGAATGGCACTCTGATCCTGCAGCTTTGTGCGGACACCTGCCATGATGATCATGGCAACCAGGAAACCAAGTCCTCCGCCAAAGCCCTGCAGAATCGCATACACATAAGCCGCACCGAAGGATCCGACGGCCGCCACTGTGTAATCTTCCGTGTTGGAGATGCAGACACCCAGAACCGCGCAGTTCGTTGTGATCAGAGGCAGATAAATACCAAGTGAAGCATACAGTGCCTTCATGTTCTTTTTCATGAACATCTCAATGAACTGCACCAGTGCCGCGATGACCAGAATGAAGACAACGGTCTGCATGTATTCAATGTTGCAGGCAAGAAGCAGCTGCTGAATCGGGAATGTCACGATGGATGCAATTCCCATGACCAGCGTCACGGCAATTCCCATGCCTTTTGCGCTGTCCAGATCCTTGGAAACTCCCAGGAAGGGACAGATTCCGAGGAACTGTGCCAGAGGATAGTTGTTCACAAGGACCATCGAAACGATGATCAGAATCATTTTGGTAAAGCTCATAATCACTTCACCTCCTTATTAACGGCAGCCTTGGCCTCTGCTGCAATCCGCATGGCCTCTGCTGTCTTGGGATCTGCTGCAGCCTCCGCACAGGCACCGTTCTCAGCCGCCTTTTTCTCCGGGGAGCAGGATCCCTCCATTGCGCAGGCACTGCAGCCGAAGTCCTTGCGGATCTTCGACTTGTCTCTTGTCAGATAATGAACCACAGCCATCACCACCGCGAAGACAAAGAAGCCGCCCGGAACCATGGTCATGATCGACATGCCCGGAATGAAGTTCGACAGAATCGGAATTCCCTTAAAGCCTGTGGCCAGTCCGAACCAGTCACCTGCCAGCCATGTGCCGGAGCCAAGAATCTCGCGGATGGATCCCATAACACACAGCGTAAGAGTAAAGCCAAGGCCCATTCCAAGACCGTCCAATGCAGAATCCACCACGGAATTCTTGGATGCGAACATCTCCGCACGTCCCAGAATGATGCAGTTTACAACGATCAGCGGCAGATACAGGCCAAGTGCCGAATACAGCGACGGCACGAACGCCTGCAGCAGCATCTGAACAATGGTAACGAACCCGGCAATCACCGTGATGAAGCAGGGGATGCGCACCTTATCCGGAATCAGACTGTGCAGCGCCGCAATTACCATGTTGGAGCAGATCAGAACTGCTGTTGCGGCCAGCCCCATGCCGAAGCCTGTCTCTACCGAGGTAGATGTTGCCAGGGTAGGACAGGTACCGATGACCAGCACCAGAACAGGGTTCTCTTTGATGAGGCCGTTGGTCATGATGCTGAGTTTTGATTTCTTCTGAACAGATTCAGCCATTACTGAGCACCTCCTAACGCTTTGAACTGATCCAGTGCCAGATAGACTCCCTTGTGAATGGCAGAGCCGGAAACCGACGCACCGGTAATGTATTCAAAGGCAGATCCATCTGAGGTGACGGATGTTTCCTTTTTCACATTCTCTGAGGTCAGCTCCGTCAAGCCGTCATACTGTGCCAGATAATCCGGCTGCATATCCTTGGATCCGACACCGGGAGTATCCGAATTATCCGTAACCTTCACTCCCGTGATCGCACCCTCTGCGTCCAGTCCGACCATCATGGTCAGATCACCGCCGAAGGATTTGGACACAATCGTGATCACCATTCCGACGCCGTTGTCCGCCTCATACACGGCCGATACCTCGGCAGACTGATCGGAGCTGATCAGATAATCGCCCTCCACAAGCGTAAAGGAATCCGCATCCGCCAGAAGCTCCTTTCTGGTTGCATTGGCAGAAGCCTCCTGATTCGCCGCGATGATCGGCGAAGAAATGAAATTGGTAATTGCCAGAAGGGCCGTGGTAACAACACTGATCACAACCAGAATTACCACAGGATATACATATTCCCTGCCGTTGTTCGTGCCGGCAGTCTGTGTCTTTGTACTCATGCCTTGGCACCTCCCTTCTCACCGGCTCCGTCACCTGCAGAGCCCGCAGCCTTGGCCAATGCCTTGGCTTCCTTTTTCGCAGCCTTCTCAGCCTTTGCAATGCCATAATAC
>CAVAJA010000336.1:0-22074 GCA_963588615.1 Lachnospiraceae bacterium
CGCACCACGCACCAAAGGAGTCTCTGCACATTCCTGCCGGCCGTTATAAGGATGTTCCTGTCTCTGCGCGTGCCGGCGAGGAGGATCGGACCTTCGGCAATTCACCGGAAACGGATGCCGCAAGGGCCGCCGCTGCACATGTGCAGCGCCGCACCCTTCGCAGCGTCATCGTAAACCTTCAGCTCATCGCCGTATTCCTGATCCTCCTGTACGCCGGAGGCTGCGTTTATTTTGCAGGACATTTTACCCCCGGCACGGTCCTCAACGGCACCGACGTTTCGTTCTGCAGTGCTGCAAAGGCCAGCGAACGGCTCGAGACGTCCGCAGCGGATTACACGCTGACCGTTCATGGAAGGGACAATGTGGACGACACCATTCGGGGTTCCGAGATCTCCTATTCCATCTCCTGCGATGAGGATCTGACGCAGCAGCTTCACGAAAGCTCCTTCCTCAAGTGGCCTCTGAACTGTTTCCGTTCCAGAGAACTCTCGGTTTCCTGCAGGGGCTCCTACGATGAGGCACAGCTGAAGACACGCGTGTCTTCGCTGGCTTTTTTCCAGGACGGCAACATCCGGCAGCCCGGCAATGCCGTCTGCAGCTTTGTGGAGGAATCGGATTCCTATCAGGTCATCGCCGGTGATCCCGGCACGGTTCCTTCTTCGGACAACATTCTGCAGACGATTTCCTCTGCACTTTCCGACAGCCTTTCCGAGGTGACCCTCGGTGATGATTGCTACGAGGAGGCTGTTCTTACGGAGGATGACCCGGATCTTGTGGAAACCGCTTCTCTTCTGAATCAGATTCTGGACATGACCGTTACCCTTTCCTTTGGGGATCAGGAGGAGGTACTGACCAGAGATCAGCTGAAGAGCTTCATTTCCGTGCCTGACCAGACAACATCTGACGATGAACTTACCGCTGATTCCGAGGATACTTCGACAGATTCTGCAGATAGCGCAGCAGAGGATTCGCAGTCTTCCCTCAGCGAGGAGGAGCAGCTTCAGGCCGAAATGGAGAGCAGGCTCTCACGGATTTCCTTCCAGGATGATGCGATTGCTTCCTATGTTGCCTCTCTGGCGGAGACGTATGATACCTACGGCAAGGATCGTGAATTCAAAACCCACAGCGGTGATACCGTAACCGTTTCCGGCGGCAGCTACGGCTGGCAGATGGATCAGGAAGGAACGGTGACCGCCCTGAAGGCCTTCCTCACGGCCGCAGAAAGCGGCAGCTTTGACCCGGTCTGGACAAAGGAGGCGGCCTCTTTCGGTGACATTGATATCGGAACCACCTACGCAGAGGTCAACCTGGATGAGCAGAAGGTCTATCTGTACGTCGATGGAGACTGCATTCTGGAGACGGACTGCGTATCCGGAAAGGCCATTGATTCTGATCGTGCCACTCCCACCGGAACCTACAGCATTGACTATCGGAAATCCCCTGCCGTACTCAAGGGTGCAGATTATGAATCCCCTGTGACCTACTGGATGCCCTTCAACCGCGGTGTCGGCTTCCATGATGCCAGCTGGCGCAGCAAGTTCGGCGGTGAAATCTACCTTACAAACGGATCGCACGGCTGCATCAATCTGCCCACCTCCGCTGCCGAAACGCTGTACGAGAATGTCTATTCCGGCATGCCGGTGGTTGTCTACGGCGGCATGACGCCGGAAGAGGCGCAGGAATACACCGGCAAGAACCCGGATCCGCCGGTTACCGTAAAGGAATCCGAATCCGATATCGGCGGAGGCGCAGATGACTCCTCTGCAGACAGCACCGGATCAGCGGCCGCAGCGGACACCTCCGCTCAGGATGCTGCCGCTGCCCAGCAGGCGCAGACCGCAGTGCTCCAGCAGGCCATCCAGAACTATATCGATCAGGGCATGAGTGCAGAGGCTGCCCAGGCCCAGGTTCAGGCGGATCTGGCGGCACAATATGCCGCCCAGCAGGCTGCCGCCGCAGGGCAGTGATGCACAATTTTACCCGATACATTTTTCTGGTATTTGTTACTGTAAAGATTGCCCCCGAAACGCATAAAACGTCTCGGGGGCAATCTTTTTTTGTTTGAACGCAGCGCGAACCGGCCTTTGAATGGACGAAGCCTTCCGAACATCTTCTAAACTTACTGCAGTGCGTCTACCATATCCTGCAGCTCCAGATATCGCTCCATCCTCTCCTCGATCCTCGCATCCAGCTGATTTTTCTCCTCTGTGAGCTTGCCAAGTCTTGCGTAATCGGTCGCTGCCTCCGGAATCTGTGCCGCCAGCTCGTCAGCCTTTCTCTGCAGCTCGTCGATTTCGGCCTCGATGGTGTCATATTCCCGCTGATCCTTGTAGGAGAGCTTTGCCTTGTGGGTGTTCTCAAAAGACACCTGTGCAGACCTTTCTCCCTTCCTCTCTCCTCTGAGATCTCTGGTTCCGGCTGCTTCCTTTCCTGCCGCCAGAAGATGCTGGCGGTATTCCTCGTAGCCGCCGTCGCTCTGCCACAGATGTCCATCCTCTTCGAAAGCAAAAATTCTGGTCACCACTCTGTCCAGAAAATATCGGTCATGGGACACGACAATCAGGATTCCCGCAAAATGATCCAGATAATCCTCCAGAATCTGCAGCGTCTGGATGTCCAGATCATTGGTCGGCTCGTCCAGAATGAGCACATTCGGATTCTCCATCAGAACCCGGAGAAGATACAGCCGTCGTTTCTCCCCTCCCGACAGCTTCTCGATTCTTGCATACTGCAGCTTCGGATCGAACAGAAAGCGGTCACACATCTCCGAGGCCGACACCAGACCTTCCTGCGTGCGGATATACTCCGCGGTTCCGCGGATGTAATCGATGACTCTCGCCCCCGGATCCAGCCGTTCATTTTCCTGGGAAAAATAGCCGAACTGTATGGTCTGTCCGATCACAACACTGCCTTCGTCCGGCGCTGTCTCCCCCAGAATGGTACGAATCAGTGTGGATTTTCCGCAGCCATTGGGTCCGATGATTCCGATGCGATCCGTCTTGCGGAAATGATAGGTAAAATCCCGGTACAGCCTTTTTCCCCCATAGCTCTTGCTGATGTTTTCCAGTTCTATGGTCTTCCCGCCGATTCTGGAGGGCAGTGATTCAATCTGCACCTGCCGCTCCTCCTGGATCATTTCTCTGTCCCTGAGTGCCTCAAAGCGCTGGATATGCGCTTTCTGTTTGGTGGACCTGGCTCTTGCCCCACGCATCATCCACGCCAGATCCTTTCGATAGAGTGCCGCCATTTTGCGCTCTGCCGCCGCAGCACTGTCCATTCTCTCCTGACGCAGCGCAAGATACCCCTCATAATCCTCTTCGTATCGGTAGAGCTTTCCCCTGTCGATCTCCAGGATGACATCCGTCACCTCATCCAGAAAATACCGGTCATGCGTCACCATCAGGAGCGTTCCCCGGTAGGCCTCCAGGAAACGCTGCAGCTCCTCAATCATCTGCGAATCCAGATGGTTGGTCGGCTCATCCAGAATGAGCACATCGGAGGGTGTCAGCATGGCTGCCACCAGAGCTGCCCTTTTTTTCTGCCCTCCGGAAAGGGTCGCCGGAGAAACCTCCGGGTTCGGGATGCCGAACTTCAGCAGATTGGACCGCACCTCCCCCTCGGTGTCCCAGTGTTCCGCCTTTCCGCAGACCATGTCCGCCACATTTTCCAGCAATGTTCTGCGTTCATCGAACAAAGGATTCTGCGACAGATATGCGATCCGCAGTCCATTCTGACGGATCACCTGTCCCTCATCCGCCTCCATGCTGCCCGCAATGATGGACAGAAGTGTGGATTTTCCGGTTCCGTTGATGCCGATGATTCCAACCTTTTCTCCCGCCTCAATACCAACAGAGGCCCCGTCCAGAATGACGCGGCCTCCCAGATTCTTATGCACCTGTTCTAAATTCAGAATGCTCATGCCAATATGTTTCCCTGCTGTATCTGTCCCTCTTTTGCAAAGCCGTGCTCCGGCCGTTCACCGGCCGCGGCCCTATTCCTCATCCGTCCGTGCCCCGCAGAGCTCTGCTGCATAATGCGACAGTTCTTCAAACGCCATAGATCGGCTGGCCTTGAACAGCCACGCCGTATTCTCTCCTGCAAGCCTTTGAATGACCTCCTTTGCCTCATCCTTGCTGCTGCAGCACAGGACTCCGGACAGACCTTCCTTTTCCGCCTCCTGTGCAAGAAAAGCTGCTGCTTCTCCCACGGTGATCAGGGCATCCAGCTGCAGCTTCGCAGCAAAGGCTCCCACTTCCCGATGCAGTGCCTCCTCGGAATCCCCCAGTTCCTTCATGTCTCCCAGAACGGCAATTTTCCTGTCTGCCGCTGTTCGTGACAGTGTCAGAAGTCCTGCCTTCACAGACTGAGGGTTGGCATTATACGTATCATTGTAAATGATCACATTTCCCGGAAGATGCAGCGTCTCCATCCGCATCTTCGTGGGGACATAGTGTGCGATTCCCGCCTGGATCTCCTCCACCGTCAGTCCGTAATGGGCGCCGACAGCCGCCGCTGTCAGTGCGGGATAAATCATGTGATGTCCCAGGGCGGGAACGGTGACGTCAAAGGTTCCGATCGGGGTCTTTGCCGTAAACTTCACACAGTCCTGACTGTCCTCTTTGATCTCCAGAGCTCTCCACTCACACTCCTTGCTCTCTCCCACATATGTCAAGGTGTATCGAGCTGCCTTATCTGCATCCTCCCGGAGGCGGACAAGATACGGATCATCTCCGTTCAGAACGGCCAGACCGCCCTCCTGCAGTCCCTCAAAGATTTCACTCTTTGCCCGGAAAATATTCTCCTTGCTGCCGAGATTCCCGATATGTGCGTCGCCGATGTTGGTAATCACTGCGGTCTCCGGTCTGGCAATCTTCGTCAGATAGCGGATCTCGCCAAGGTGGTTCATTCCCATCTCAATTACGGCTGCCTGTGTCTTGTCCGTCAGGTTCAGCAGGGTCTTGGGCAAACCGATATTGTTGTTGAAATTCCCCTGTGTCTTCAGGGTCTGAAACCGTTCTGACAGGACGGATGCAATCATATCCTTGGTAGTTGTTTTCCCGACGGAACCTGTAATTCCGACCACCGGAATCCGGAACCGATTGCGATACCAGCCGGCCAGATCGCCCAATGCTGCGATGGTATCCTTCACCAGAATATAAAACTTTCCCGGCAGATATTCCGTCGGTGCCTCGGAGACCACGGCTCCTGCCGCTCCCGCCTCCAGGGCTGCCTGCACGAATCGATGCCCGTCCATCTTCTCCCCGACGAAGGCAAAGAACACATCTCCTTCCTGAATTCTGCGGTTGTCCGACTCGACTCCCGAAATCCGCGTCTGCGGGCCATCTCCTGCGGGATGCTCTGTGTTAAAGTCGTCTCCCAGAAGGGTTCCGCTCACCGCCCCCAGAAGTTCGTTCCGTGTAATTGGCTCCATCTTCACTCTCCCTTGATTGTCATATCCGCCCGGCATCCCGTGCATTTGGAATTACGGCATGAACCGATGCTCACTCTTCCCTGTTCTCAAAGCGCTTCAAGGCATCCTGCACGATGGTCTCACACAGATCCTCATAGGAAATTCCGACGGCAGCGGCCTCCTGCGGGACAAGGCTCGTAGGTGTCATTCCGGGAAGCGTATTTACCTCGAGGAAATAGATGGTGCCATCCTCTGTCATCATAAAGTCACTTCTCGAATAGGTGCGAAGTCCCAGTGCCTTATGAACCTTTAAGGCCATCTCTCCCATGATCTGTGCCTGCTCCTCTGTGATCCTCCCCGGGCAGATTTCCTCGGTTGCACCTGCCTTATACTTATTCGAGTAATCGTAGCCGCCTGTCTTCGGAAGGATCTCAACACAGGGCAGATAACGGTCAAGGAGCACCGCATTGGTGAGCTCTCTTCCCTCGATGAACTGCTCCACCAGAATGTCGCTGCTGTATCTGCGCGCTTCCTGCAGTGCAGACTCCAGCTCCTCCCTGCTGCGGACAATGAAGACACCGACGGAAGAGCCTCCCGTGGGGGTCTTGACAACACACGGCACCTGACACTCTGCGGCAATGGCCGCAAGATCCGTCTCCTGAACCCCGTGATATTCCCTCCAGTCCGGAGTACGGATTCCCAGCGGACGGACCATCGTCTTGGTGATGATCTTATCCATTGCCATGCCGGCACCAAGATAGCCGGAACCCGTGTACCGGATTCCCAGAAGATCAAAGGCCGCCTGAATTCTTCCGTCCTCGCCGTTGAGTCCATGCAGGGCAACAAAGACCATGTCTGCCTTTCTGCAGATTTCCAAAACCCCCCGTCCGAAAATGGAGGCATCCTTCCACCTGCGGGAAGCACGCACCGCATCCAGATCCGGTGCAATCCCGTCGAATTCGGCCGGCTGCAGCTCGGGGAGATTCTCGAAGAGCTGCTCCGGATGAGCCAGCACCTCTTCTCCCATGTCCTCCAGACCAAGGAACAGATCCACCAGAACTGCCTGATGGCCTTTGGTACGCAGTGCCCTGCACACCTTGGTTCCTGAGAGAATCGATATCTTTCGCTCGGTGGACAGGCCGCCGCATAAAACTACTATCTTCATCGCATAACCTCCTTATCGTGCCGTCATCTCACCTGCCGGCACAGATCCCGGCGCAGAATGTTCGGACAAAGACGACAAACTTTTGAGCCGCCATTCCTTACAGCTGCGTCCATTGCTGCAATTCTATCCTCTCCGGAACAGCGTTTCCCGGGAGGAACACAATTTATCCGCCACCGTAATTGTCCAGGCAATCCGAGATGCCGGTGCGTGGAACAGGGTCAGCGGCCACATATGGCTTTCGATGGCCTGAAGCTCCACCGGATCCAGATGAAAATCTCTTTGCGCATTCCGCGCTGCAATGCCGGGGTGATGATACCCGTGCAGGTGATCCCCGTGCACATGCCAGTCATACAGGAAATAATCGTGCAGAAAGGCCGCCCGCACCAGACGCCTCTCATCCTCCTGCATATTCAGTCGGCGATTGATCAGGAACGACATCCTGGCCACATCCATACAGTGATCGTATGTGGTGATCCTGCCGTGCTGAAGATATCTCTTCATCCGAAGGCATCTGGAATCCTGCGCAATGGAGCGAACCCTGTTCTGGAATTCCACTTCCTCCTGCTTTGTCATTTTCGCAAAAATCCGACTCATTTGTCTCCGCGCCTTCTGCTCTGCCGTTTTACGGCATTCTCCTGAATATATCTCAAAAAAGCCTGGCCTTTTTCCTTCTCTTCTCCGGAGTTCTTCCTCTTCTGAAAGCGAAGCCCCCGGATGCTGCGGATGTGATACCGATCTCTCCGATCCAGCCCCTCCAGCATCTTCTGCATGCGTCCATACATTTCCTGTCCGGATCTTTCTGCCGCAGCTTTCGCCGAATCCGTCGCCAGCATTGCCGCCAGCATCGCCGTCTCTCCCGCACTGATGGCCGCAGCCTTCGCAGCCGTTCCCACTGCCGCAGGTCCCTGCTGTGCCGTCTGGTATCCGGCCTCCATCCGGGAATTGAATTCCTGCTCCATCGCATCCAGCCGATCTACAATTCGCGTCAGACTGGCAACCGTCAGTGCCAGATCTGCTCCGAGAATGATTGCAAAAATCAGGCAAATCAGCTCATTCTCCACAGGATGCTCATTCGCGGGAATATTTTGCAGAAAAGGCATCACCACCTTTACCACCAGAATTCCCGCCGCGCCAAATCCGCAGCTCGCAGGCAGACAGATCCTGCCGTTGACATTCAGCGGCAGATTCGAATAGTCCCACCACACGGCATGGAAAAAGTGCTCCAGCACCCACGATGTGCTGTATTCCATGACGGCACTCCCTGCGGCGCAGACCAGGAAGATCATCCATATCGGATACTCCCCCGTCCCCTCCGGCATCGGCAGCAGATGGAACACCGTCATGGCCGCCACAACTCCGCAGCCGTAGATCGGACAGATGGGGCCGAACAAAAACCCCCTGTTCTGCCAATGCTGTTCCTGAATGGTACAGTAAATGCATTCATAAATCCAGCCTATGAAGCTGAAGATGATAAAGTAATCAAAATATTGCGCTACGATCATATCCGTGTTCTGCTCCGCGTCCTGTCTCTTCCTGCTGTGTTCCCGAACGTCTTCCCGGCACCTTTTCGATATTCCCTTCTTTGATCGTCAGACCGGTATCGGCGAGGTCCAGGCCTTCCTTCCATCCCTTGCAATCAGCTCCGCCCTCAGGAAGAACTCCCCGGGCTGCACATGATAATCTGCCGTTCCGCCCTTTACCTGCTGCGCTCTGTCCGGAACCCATATATGGTTGCTGTAAAAAACAACCGTCACAACATCCTCCGAGAACTCCAGATGGACGATCCCGTTTTCCCGGTTGATGGCCATTTCATGGAGAATCGGCCGCTGCGTGGCATAGAAATTGCCTGCCTGAATCGCATCCATAATGGCATCTCTTGACAGCTCCCCGGCATTCACCATTGTGCTGGAATAACACTCATCGCCTTCGTAGCTGTGGGCATCATCACTGGCCACTGCCGGAATCCGTCGGTCGTAATGCGCAGCCCAGATGTCAAACCATGCGGAAGATTCTGCCCTCTGCCCGTTAAACGGAAGATCCGACACCGAATTGTATATCTCCGCTGCAGTGATTCCCTTCAGCTGTTCAATTCCCGAAGGATCCATCACTGACCAGGCAGGATGTGCCAGAACGGCAATCCCCCCATCTGCACGAATCGCATCTACAATCTCCTGCGGCGCAGGATGCGGATTCCCCTCGTAGGATACCCCGCTGTTTCTCGTCATGCCGATGCCCAGAATATGATACGTCGGCACGTCGCCTTCTCGTCTGGTGTTGGCTCCCCCCGTGTCCCACTCCACGCCGGAAAGAATCAGCATGTTCCCCGCATCGATGACGTTCTCACTCTCTTTTTCTGCAGACTCCGCATCCTGCCAATTCACGTCTCTGCACTTCCCCGGTTCCACGGTAACAGAGGGCTTCCTGTGATCGGTCAGTGCCACAAAATCATACCCGCTCCTGCGGTAGCGTTCCACGGCCTCCTTCGGACTCAGATGTCCGTCCGACCTTGTGGTGTGCATATGAAGATTCCCCCGATACCATTTCCCTCGATTCTCATAAATAGATTGGAACATCGCCGCTCCTTCTCTGATCTTCTCGTCTCACCTGTCGTTTCGCTTCGCGTCAATCCGGCTGCAGAAAGTCCGAAGCCAGACCTCATTATATACCAACAGAGGGAGAACCTGTACCGATAACCGCCAAGCACGGGTCCTGACGGAAGATGTCCGTTCGGGGACATCTTGCGATTCCTTATTCCTTCCCCTTCATAACTTCCGCAGGGATCTGCACAAGAAAAAGGTACCGGCCAGATCCGCCAGCCCCCACCCGATCGGAATTGCCATCCAGATGCCGATTTCTCCGATCACCGATGCCAGTGCATAAGCCAGAAAAACCCGTGTTCCCAGGGAGCAGACCGTCAGAATCACCGATACCCCGGCCCGCTTGATTCCCCTGCAATATCCGTAGAACAGGGACAGACACCCAATCCCGGCATAAAAAGCACCTTCTATATGAAGGTACCTCACACCGCATGTGATGACCTCCCTCTCCCCTGCCTCTACAAAAATGCCCATCAGGGGAGCTGCAAACAGACAGACTGCGGCGGATAAGATGATGCTGAACACAATACTGATGACAAAGGCTCTTCCGGTTCCTTCCTGAATTCTTTTCTTATCCCCCGCCCCGTAATTCTGCGCAACGAAGGTGGAATACGCATTTCCAAAATCCTGCACCGGCAGATAGGCCAGGGTATCAATCTTCACTGCGGCTGCAAAGCCCGCCATGACAACCGTTCCAAAGCTGTTCACCAGTCCCTGAACCATCAGAATTCCGAAATTCATCACGGACTGCTGCAGGCAAGTGAGCGCGGACATTCCCCAGATTTCCTTCAGAACTCTTCCTTCAAAGTGCAGTTCTCTTTTTTCCGGCAGAATGCTCCGGCAGCGGATCAGCACATAGATGGCAATCCCCATTCCGGACAGATACTGGGCAATAATCGTCGCTGCAGCCGCCCCCGCAATTCCCTCATTCAGAACGGCAACGAACAGCAGATCCAACACAATATTCAGAACCGCAGAAAACCCGAGAAAGCCAAGCGGAACGGCAGAATTGCCCAATGCCCGCAGAAGACAGGCACAGAAATTGTACAGGGAGGACGCCGGCAATCCTGCAAAAATAATCTGCAGGTATTCCCTCATCCCCTGCTGCACGTCCGACGGAATCTGCAGAAAGGTCAAAATCGGATTCATCCACAGATAAACAGCCGCGGTCACCGCTGCCGTGATCCCCAGAATCAGCCCAAACGCATGCACAACGGAAAGGCGCAGAAGCCGCTCTTCCCCGCGCCCGCGGTAAATGGAAAACATTGCCCCGGACCCCATGCTCAGCCCCAGAAATACCGATGTCAGAAATGTCATCAGCGTATAAGCAGCTCCCACCGCCGCCAGCGCCGCGGTTCCCAGAACCCTTCCGACAATCAAAGTATCTGCAACGTTATACATCTGCTGCAGCAAATCCCCTGCAATCATGGGCAGAGCGAACAGCAGCAGCGTGCTGCCGATCCTGCCCTTCGTTAAATCACGGTACATTTCCGCATTCTCTCCGTTTCGATTTTCCCCTGCTGTTTTCTCAAATGCGCAAGAACCTTTTTACGATAGCATAAACATAAAAGTCCTGCACCATGCTTTCCGGCATGGCGCAGGACTGACACACAAAGAAGTATCTATTCAGCTGACGTTATTTCTGTATTCCCTTTACCTTCATGTACGCTTCCACGTAGCCTGCCAGGCACTTGGCCGTCGGCTCAATCCCGAGGCGGCTGCTGTTGATCAGAAGATCGTACCCTCTGGAATCGCCCCACTTGTAATCCGAATAGTGGTTGTGATACTGCTTGCGCTTGAAATCCACGCGGCGGATTCGATCCATCGCCTCCTGATCGTTCATCTGATAAATTCGCTTGATTCGCTCCAGCTTATCCTTTTTATCTCCCGTGATGAACATGCTCAGCACATGCGGGTAATTCCGCAGCACCGACTCGGCGCACCGCCCGACGATGACAAAGGACTCTCCGCTCTCTGCAATCTTGCGGATGTACTCGAACACCTTCTCTGCCACAATCTCCTCCGGCGAATTCGAAAATTCCCCGATCCTGCGGGAGAGCAGATAATTGATCGGCTTCTCATCCATCCGCTCCACGAATTCCCGCGAGTAGCCAAGATCGACGACGCCCTCAATGATCTCCTTGTCATAAAGCTTGATTCCAAGCTTCTCAGACAGCTCCTGCGCGATGAAATGTCCGCCGCTTCCGTGCTCTCTTCCCACTGAAATAATAATCTGATTTTCGTTCATAACCCCACCTTTTCGCTTCCGTGTACCGATTCTGACTCCTGCGTCCGGGATTTTCACCCCGCCCGATCCCGACATCACAGGTATCTCAGATAGACACATACCAGTGAGATCATTATAACAATTACCGTCGCCGGCACACAATATCTGCAATACTGTCCCCAGCTGATCGGATGCCCGTTTTTGGCGGAAACCGAGGTTCCGACGACATTGGCCGAGGCTCCGATGGGTGTTGCATTCCCGCCGATATCCGTTCCAAGAGACAGCGTCCATGCAAGCGTCGGCAGCGCCACTCCCGTCGTGGCCGACAGGGACTCAATGACCGGGATCATTGTTGCTGCAAACGGAATGTTATCGATCAGTGCGCTGCATCCTGCAGAGACGATCAGAATGATCGCCACAATAACGTAAGGATTGCCGCCGCTGACCACGGAAATTGCCTTCGCAATGATTTCCAGAATTCCGGTCTGCTCCAGGCCTCCCACCGATACGAACAGACCGATGAAGAACAGCAGGGTCTTGTAATCCACACCCTTGAAAATCTGACCGATCACGGAAACGCCGGAGGTTGCCGCCATGGCAATGATGGTCAGAACTGCGACGATGACACCGATGCAGGCGACTGTGAGGCCTGTCTGTGCGTGTGTGATCAGCAGGACCACAGCAAGAGCAAATACCAGAATGCCGCAGATAAATGATGTTTTGCTGGCTATCGCCGAAGAAGGCTCCGGGCAGACTACCTCGCCCACTCTTGCCGCTTCATTGGCTTCCAGCTCCTTGCGGAAGCACAGCCAGAAATATACCAGTGCGAACAAAAAGCTGATGCCGACGATGACACCTGTATTCGAAATGAAATCCATGAAGGTATAGCCCAGAGACGTTCCGATGATGATGTTCGGCGGATCTCCGCTCATGGTCGCCGCGCCGCCGAGGTTCGCACAGAACACTTCCGACAGAATCATCGGAACCGGATTGTATCCGAGAATCCGGGAAAGCTCGATCGTCACCGTTGCAAGGAACAGCACCACCGTGATGCTGTCAATGAACATCGACAGGAAAGCCGACATACACATAAAGCAGATCAGGAGCGGTACCAGATGATAATGCACCGCCTTCGCCAGTGTCAGACACAGCCACCTGAAAAAGCCGGAGTGTCCCAAACCCTCCACCATGATCATCATGCCCGCAATGAACACGATGGTTGACCAGTTGATGCCGGCAGATGCACTTTCCTCTGCTCCGTACCAGAACCCCGTTTCAAAGAATGCATGCAGATTCAAGGTTTCCGCAATCGCCTGCGGACTGCGAAGACACAGTCCGAAAACAAAGATCAGCATCAGAGCTCCGCTGACCAGCGTAACCCACTGCCGTTCAAACTTATCCAGAATGATCAGCACGAACATTCCCACAAAAATCAATAAAGCCAAGACCTGCGCCACCATATTTCCCTCTCCTGTTCTGATGACTCTTCAACGTACAAGGAAGTATCATACTCCCTTTTTGTTAAAAATGTCACACTTTGAAAGAAAATTTTAACGCAGTCTTGGCACTGAATTTTCCCATCCCACAGAATTTCCGCGGGATGGGATTTTCATGTTTTTCTGTTCGCCGCAGCGGCCCGGACAGGGCTTCTGTCAGCGCTTTCTGGCCTGAATCAAATAACAGGGAATTCCGACAAAAACCATTCCGCCCAGAATATTGCCGATGGTCACCGGAATGAAGTTATGCAGACTGTTCAGCGCGGTCAGCTGTCCGAGCTGTTCTGCCGTAATTCCGTAGGCCTCCTCGGCTTTTGCCGCATAGAGCGGATTGGAAGCCGCCATGATGCCGATCGGGATATAGAACATATTCGCCACGCAGTGTTCAAAGCCGCCCACCACAAATGCCAGAATCGGGAAAAAGATCGCCCACACCTTTCCCGCAATGTCTGAAGCTGCCGCAGCCATCAAAACAGCAATGCAGACCAGGATGTTGCAGAGAATGCCGGAGGTCACTCCCTTTGCCGGCGTAATGGCAACTTTGCCGAGGGCCACCTTGATGGCATAGGCTCCCAGGAGTCCTTCGGAATAATCCAGATTGCCGGAATAGAACAGCAGCACATCGATGATCAGCGCCCCTGCAAGATTGCTCAGATACACAATGCACAGGCTTCTCACACAATCAAGCCAGGAGACCCTTCCGTCCATTACATCCATCACCATCAGGCAGTCCCCGGTAAACAGTTCTCCGCCCACAAAGACGATCATCATCAGTCCCACCGGGAAAATACAGCCTGCTGCGGTTCTCGCAAGGCCCACATTCGATATGTTGTGCACTGCTGTGCTGCTCGTTGCTCCGCCCAGAGCAATAAAAGCTCCCGCCATAATGCCCAGAAGAATCATTTTGCTCATCGGCAGCTGCGATTTTCTCTTGCCGCCGTCCAGCGTGGCAGAAACCACCTCCGCCGGGGTATTGAAATGCTGTTCTGACATACTCGTTTCCTTTCCAATCTGTGCCGAATCTTTTGCCCGATTAGATAAATTAAACGATTATGCATCACAAAACAACCCCATATATGGCTTCTTCTCTGAATTATAATCATCAGTTATGACTTCATTTCCGAATTGTGATCAACGACTGCGGCCTCATTCCCGAATCGTGGTCACCAGCGCGTCGCAGCTTCCTTCAATTGTGTAGCTGCCCGTACCTGCAGTCAGGAAAAAGCTGTCTCCCTTCTTATAGGAATAGGTTTCATCCCCTGCCGCAATGGTCCCCTTCCCATCCAGGAACAGAATGCTGGCAAAGGACCCGTCCGACACCTCGCCTTCCATCTTTTCCAGCAGCGTTCCGTCCAAATTCACCTTATCCACGGTAAAATAGTCACAGTCTGCCACATGCGGATAGCAGGAGCTGTCCTTTACAACCGGAACTCTTCTGGTGACGGCAAGAGCCTTCTCAATATGAAGATCCCGTTTTTTCCCGTCTCGACCGATCCGGCCGTAATCGTACACGCGGTAGGTGACATTAGAATTCTGCTGAATCTCCGCCACCAGAATATCCTTTCCGATGGCATGGATGGTGCCGGACTCGATGAACAGCACATCGCCCCTCTGCACCTGTACCGCATTGAGGACCTCCGTCAGACGGTCCTCTTCGATGCGCCTTGCAAATTCCTCCTTCGAAATTTCCTTTTTGAATCCGTAATACAGGAACGCGCCCGGCGCAGCGTCCATGACATACCACATCTCTGTTTTGCCGTACTGCCCCTCATTTTTCAGCGCATACTCATTATTAGGATGCACCTGAATGGAAAGGTTCTGTTTGGCATCGATGAATTTGATCAGAATGGGGAACATTTCAAAGCGCCGGCAGTGGTTCCCCAGCACTTCTTTTCCCATGCGGTCGATGTATTCCTGCAGCGTAAGTCCCGCATAGGGCCCCTCTGCAATGAAGGAAGGGCCGTCCGGATTGCACGACAGCTCCCAGGCCTCCGCCAGAATGTCTCCATCGTATTCGACGCCGTATTCCTCTGCAATTCTGCGGCCTCCCCACAGATAGTCCTTACAGCTTGGTTTTAATTTTAAAATGCTCATACCGGCCCCTTTGTATCTTTTCGCACTGGTGTCTGCAGCCGTCACCGTTTGGACCTGCGCGGCGCAGGTCTGAACGTGTTCTTTAGTTTCCGAGAAGCTTGCAGTTATTCCGGATCAGCTCACAGCGCTGCCGCACACAGTCCGCAGAACGGTGCGGATCCTTCGGCGTATGGAAAAGATAATCCTCCAGCTTGTCAATTGTCGTAGTAGCTACGTGCATTCTGGTATCGCTGGCGGCATAGTAGAGATAGACATCCCCGTTCTCTCTTGCGATTGCGCCGTTGGTAAAGACCACATTCGAGACATCTCCTACCCGTTCCCAGCCAAGCGGAACCAGGAATACACCGGAGGGCTCTGCAATCACTCTGGACGGATCATCCAAGGCCGTTCCGAACACGTAGAGAACATAGCGCAGTCCTGCTGCCGTGTTCCGAACTCCATGGGCGATGTTGATCCAGCACTTTTTCCCCTTGATCGGCACTGCCCCGGCTCCGTTTTTCGATTCCGTTATGGTGTGGTAAATTCTGCGGCTGATGATCTTCTCGGTATCAATCACGGCGTGCTCGATATCGTCACACAGGCCGAAGCCGATTCCGCCGCCGGAGCCGGTTTCAATGAAGCCGTCCATCGGCCGCGTGTAGAACGCATACCTGCCGTCCACGAATTCCGGGTGCAGCACCACGTTTCTCTGCTGCGGAGACTGAAGTGTTTTCAGATTGTCCAGTCTCTCCCAGGTTTTCAGATCCTTTGTTCTGACAATTCCGGCCTCAGCCACGGCAGCCGACAGATCCGGATCATTCGGGTCCTTGCTCTCCGAGCAGAACACTCCGTAGATGTAGCCGTCCTCATGTTTGGTCAGACGCATATCATATACGTTGGTCTCCTCCGGACAGGTATCCGGCAGGACCACGGGATAATCCCAAAAACGAAATCCATCGATCCCCGTCTCCGATTCTGCAACCGCAAAAAATGACTTTCTGTCCGCCCCTTCCACTCTGGCCACCAGATAAAATTTTCCGTTCAGCTCGATCGCCCCGGAATTCATGACCGCGTTGACTCCGAGCCGCTCCATGAAATACGGATTCGTCTCCGCATCAATGTCATATTTCCATATCACCGGAATATGCTCTCTGGTAAGAACAGGATCCTTGTAGCGGTCAAATATCCCGTTGTAGAAGTCCGCCTTCTCGTTTTTTTTCTGCTGCAGTGCCTCCAGCTTTGCCTGCTCCTCATAGTATCTGCTGTGAATCATGTCTCCAACCTCGCAATCAGCTCCATGCACATTCTGCCGTTGTGATACGGGCACTTCCACGGCTCCACGATCGGCTTCCTGCTGACCGGGCGGCCGGAAATGTCCAGATCCCAGAACCATTCCGATCCTTCTCTCTTATCAATAATGAAGGTCTTGATATAGCTCCAGAGATCCTCCGTGATCTTCCGATACCGCGGATCTTTTGTCTTCTGCCAGCAGTTGTAAAAGCCCACCATCGCCTCTGCCTGCACCCACCAGACCCGTGTCGTATCCACCTGTCCGTGAAAGCATTCGTTGTTCATGGCGCCGTTCTCAATGGCATTTGCATACACCTCACCGGCAAGCTCCGTCGTATAGGCAAGGGTGTCTTCCTTCACCTTCGGATCTCCCAGAATCACCGCCGCTCTGTCCAACAGCCAGCTCGCCTCAATGTCGTGCCCGTAGGAGTACAGATCCGAAAGGGTGTGAAGGTTCTTATCAAAGAACACCTCCAGCCGGTGGGTTCTGCTGTTGTACACATCTTCCCGGAAGCTCTTTAAAATCTTCCTCAGCGCCCGTTCGGTATCCTCCTGCGGATCCACCCGGTACAGCTCGGTATAAGCCTCCAGCACATGCAGCAGCGTATTCATCGTCTTATCCGCCATCAGGCCGTTCTCTGAAAGCTTGTCGTTGGCTTCCGGCTCCCAGTTTCTGTCAAAGGATTCCAGATAACCGATTTCATCGGTGCACTTTGACTCAATCAGATGGAACAGCTCTCTTGCGAATTCCAGACTCTCGCGGTTCCCGGATGCGTCATAGTAGGACGACAATGCGTAGACCGCAAATGCCTGATTATAGGTGTGCTTTGTGCTGTCGCTCACCTTTCCGTCATAGGTGACGGACCAGTATACGCCGCCCTTTTCCCTGTCGCGGCAGTACCGCATCATAAAGTCGTAGGCATGGTCGGCCATGGCAAGGAACTCCGGCTTCCGAAAGCTCAGATATGCATTCGCAAAAAACCACAGAATTCTGCTGTTCAGGATGCATCCCTTCTCATAGGTTCTGTCCACCTTCCGATCAAAGTCCATGTAGCCGTAGAAGCCGCCGTACTCTTCATCCTTCAGATTTTCCCAAAAGGGAGCTATGTGCTCCAATAGCTCCCCCCTTAATTCCTGTTTCAATCCCATTTCAGCGCCTGCCGATTTCTGCATCGCTCTCTCTCACCACGCTGTGGGCCTTGATGTAGTCCACCAGCTGGTCAGCATAGCAAAATGCCAGTCCGATATAGCTGTCTGCAGCTCCGTAATAAATAGCCATCTTATTGGTCCTGCTGTCCTGAATGGTGGCGCAGGGGAAGGTCACATTCGGAACAAATCCCCTCTCCTCATACCATTCCTCCGGTGTGAGCAGGAAATTCTCACAGCGATATTTCACGATGGAGGGATTGTCCAGATCCAGGATGGCTCCGCCGATGCTGTACACATAGCCGTTGCAGGTACCGCTCACGCCGTGGTAGATCAGAAGCCAGCCTTCGCTGGTCTCGATGGGAGCTGCGCCTCCGCCGATTTTCAGAGATTCCCACCACTCAAAGCTCTTTCCCATCACGTGGCGATGTTTGCCCCAGTACGTCATATCCTTGCTCTCCGACACAAAGATATCTCCGAAGGGCGTGTGGCCGCTGTCGCTGGGGCGGGACAGCATCATGAAATTGCCGCCGATCCTGCGCGGGAACAGCACCGCATTCCGATTGAACGGCAGGAAAGGATTCTCGATTCTGGTGAAGGTCTTAAAATCCGTGGTTTTGGCCATTCCGATGGCAGCTCCGTAGAAATCCTGGCACCAGATCACATAATAGGTGCCCTCGATCTCCACCAGCCGCGGATCATAGGCATACACCGGCATGAACTCCTTGCCGTCCTCGTCAACGAAATGAATTTTTTCCTTGTCGAATTCCCAGTGAATTCCGTCCCGGCTCCTTCCCATATAGATGTAGGGTATGCCGTTCACCTGCTCCCCGCGGAACACGCCGATGAAAGCTCCCTCGTAGGGAATCACCGCACTGTTGAAAATTCGGGCGACTCCTTCCACCGGATTTCTTCCGACAATGGGATTCTCGCGATATCTCCAGATCGGTGCACCCTTCAATTCTCCCGGTGCATCCTGCCACGGTACGTTGTCCAGCTGGCTGCTGATTAACTTAAATTCACTCATGTTGTCATTCCTTTCGTGTTATCCCTTTACTGCACCGGCCGTCATTCCGCTGTAGATCTGTTTCTGGAAAATCAGGAACAGCACCAGAATCGGAATGATCGTGATCAGAACACCCGCGCAGATGTAGTTGTACTGGTTCCCGTAAGGGCCCGTGAAGGTGTACAGTGCTGTGGAAATTGTTTTAATCTCCGGTTTTGTCAGGTACAGGCTCGAAGCATAGTATTCGTTGTAGACGCTCACGCCTTTCAATACCATGGAGGTCATGATGGCCGGCTTCAGCAGCGGAAACAGGATCTGGAAAAACACGCCGAAATAGCTGCATCCGTCCATGATGGCGGACTCATCCAGAGATGTCGGCAGATTCTCAAAGAACTGCAGGAAAATATAAATGGAAATGATATCCGTTCCCATCAGCACAACCACATAGCCGTAAATGTGATTGATGAAGCCCAAAAAATACATGATTTTGTAAATCGTCACCTGCATGGCAATTCCGGGAAGGAGCGATGCGAACAGGAACAGATTTTCAATCATTCCGCGTCCCGGGAAGGTAAACCGGTTCAGCACATATGCGATCATTGCACTGATCATGATCGAGCAGATGAGCACGATCACCAGAATGATTCCGGTATTCACAAAACACCGCAGCATGTTGGCTTTTTCCAGCGCCACCTTAAAGTTCTCCAGGTAAGTGAAGGATTTCGGCAGTGACAGAACCGATGTGGCTGCATATTCCTCATTGGATTTGAATGCCGTGAGGACGCACACTACAACTGGAATGACGGCCACCAGGGAAGCAGCGATCAGGGAAGCATATTTCAGGATTGTGAAAAGAACATTTGCGATTTTCATTGAGAGTTTCATTGTGCATTTCCTCCCTTCTTTTCCAATTTTGCCTGCTGTTTTTCCAGCTTCTTTCTGCGCTTGACGGCTGCCTTGGACTCGTCATCCGTCCCATCGTTGAACACATACGCAAAGAACAGCTTCTGCGCCACCGTGCAGATGATAATGATCACCAGCAGAACGACTGCCATGGCGCACGCCAGACCTACCTTCTGATTCTCGTGAGCCAGTCGGTTCATGATGACAAAGTAGGTTCCGGTTCCCATCTGGCCGTTTGTGATAACATAAGGCGGCTCGAAGGCGCTGAGGGATCCGCTGATGGACAGAATCAAATTCAATACGATGATGGATTTAATACTGGGCATGATGATGTACCGGAACTGATGCCATTTATTCGCGCCATCCAGGGATGCCGCCTCATAGAGGTTCGGATCCACCGACATCATGGCACCCAGAAAGAGGATCATTGCCTGTCCTGTGTAGCGCCACAGAGAGGTTGCCACCAGAGCAACGTTGTTGATTCTCTTGTCCTGCAGCCACAGCGGAATGTCTTCCAGCTGCATGCCGAAGGCCTGCAGGATGGTGTCCAGAACGTATCCTCTCGCATAAAAGAACTTAAAGATGAAGCCTACGGCAATTCCGCAGATCAGGTACGGGAAGAACATTGCAGCCTTGAAAACGGATTCCCCCTTTACCTTGAATACCATCATGGTTGCAAAGAACAGCGCCAGAGCGAGCTGAACCACGGATCCGCCCATGTAGTAAACGCTGACGAACAACGAGCCGAAAATATCGGATCTGCCGAATACCTCTTTGTAATTCTTAAGTCCCACGTATACCCGGTCACCCAGATACTTCATATCGTAGAAACTGAACTCGATCATCTTGATAAACGGGATGTATGTAAACACCACCAACAGCAGCATCGGAACGAACATAAAGGATCCGATCAGCAGTCTTTTCTGAACCTTTCTGCTGCCAAACCACTGCTTGAAGGTCTTTTTCTCAGCCTCCGGGGCTGTAATCGAACGGCTCATTTTGTGCTCCTTTCAAGGATTTCCTACAAGAAAGGCCCCTGTTCTCCAGGGGTCTTCCTTGCAGATGTTGAACAGATGCACCGATATTATTCGTAGATTTCTGCGCCGCATGCATCCTGAGCTGCTGTCCACTTCTCGTTCCACTCATTCATCAGATCATCCAGCGACTCGTTTCCGTAAAGAGCAGCCTCGAGCACCGTGCTGACCGGATAGTCACCGGAAAGAACTTCTGCGGTGTTGCGGATGTCGTCATAGAGATTCTCTTCGCCCTCGATGGCCGGATCATCCGACAGAAGCTCTACGCCTGCGAACTCAGCAAGGCAGTCCGGAAGTTCGCTGCCCTTCAATGCAGGAATGCTTCCCTCGTCATCAAAGATTGTGGATTCCTCGAGCAGCCACTTGATGTAAACCATTGCTGCGATCTGGTTGTCTTCTGATGCAGACTTGTTGATTGCGTATGCATAGTTGCCGCCGGAAGCTGCAGACTGTACACCGTTTACCGAAATCGGGAAGGGCATGTATCCGATGTCTTCCGGATGATCTCCTGCGTCCATGAACTGCTGTACGCACCAGGAGCCCAGAACCATGGCACCGATCTCACCGTTGTTGATCATTACCTTGGAGGACTCCCAGTCACTGGATGCCGGATCCTCCTCAACAAGTCCATCTGCCACCGCGGTGTACAGGGTGTAGAAGACTGCATAAGGTCCGCTATTCTCTTCGTTCTTGGTGAAAGGATTTCTGGTATGGAGAAGCGTGGTGTTCTTGTAGGCCGGATCTCCGTTGGAGGCAATTCCTACATAATCGTTCCAGGCTCCCATCGTCCAGCCTGCCGCAAAGTTCGTATACAGCGGAATGGCATCTGTTTTCTCCTTAATGAGCTTCAGATCCTCAATGAACTCGTCCGGAGTGGTCGGACGCTCTGTAATTCCGGCTTCCTCCCACACCTTCTTGTTGTAGGCGATGCCGCCTGCCGTTCCGCCGTTCGGAATGCCGTATACAACATCGTCGTAGGTTTTCTCCTGTACGAAATTGTAGATATCGTTCAGAGTCGAATAATCACCCAGGGGCGTGAAGTAGGTGGAGAACTCATCCTTATCAACCGATGTAGGAATCAGGCAGATATCGCCCCAGTCTCCGTTGGTAAGACGAAGGGTAATGGACTCGGCATAGTCCGTGATGCCTTCGTAGGTGACCGTGATGTTCGGGTAGAGCTTGTTGAACTCCTCGGCATATCCCTTGTAGACGGTGTCCGCAATATCCGTCCGGTTGGTGAGGAAGGTCAGATTTGCGGTGATGTCCTCGTAATCCTCTCCCAGCTTAATCTGATCAATGGTCGGAATCCCGCTCGACTCACTGCTTTCCGATGTCTCCGCGGTATCCTGCGCATCGGATGCACCGGTCGAATCCGTCGATTCACCGCTGCCGCCGCATGCGGTCACAGCCAGAACCATGGAAGCCGCTAAAATGATGCTTAACGCTCTCTTTTTCATTTTTCCCCTCCTTGTTCATTAGGAATCAGGTTGCTTAACTTGGTTAAATACTATTATGTTTAATCTCGCGCCGCAATATTTTTTAATTAATTAATCTGTTTTCTGTCCAGTATTTACCAAGCATAATATCAATTATTGCGCAATGTGCACAGATTTTTCGTGTTTTCGCAGATTAATTAATTTTTAATTCGCATTGAAGTCATCATGCCTGCCCGCACAGCCACGCCGCAACAAATAAAAATCAGCAGCTGCGCATCTGTGCAAGCAAAC
>CAVAJA010000337.1:0-2291 GCA_963588615.1 Lachnospiraceae bacterium
CTTTTGCATGATCTCCGGACAAAAGAATCTCCGGAACCTTTCTCCCCATCCATTCCTCCGGTCTGGAATATTGCGGATACTCCAGCAGACCGTTCTGAAAAGAGTCCGTCTCTGCGGATACCTCATTTCCCAGAACACCCGGAACAAGTCTGGACACGGCGTCTACGATCATCATGGCGGGAAGTTCTCCTCCCGTCACCACAAAGTCCCCAATGGAAACCGGATCCGTCACAATCTCCTCAATGACCCTCTCATCGATTCCCTCATAGTGACCGCACAGCAGAATCAGATCTTCTTCATGCGACAGCTCATCTGCCATTTTCTGATCAAAGGTCTTTCCGACAGGAGTCAGATATACCACACGTGTTCTGTTCCATTCTGTGCATCCGCCGTCAGAGGCAGCACAGCGCCTGCTGCGGATGTTATCCTCTACGGCCTTCCAGGCATCATATACAGGCTGTGCCTGCATCAGCAGTCCTGCCCCGCCTCCGTAGATATAATCATCCACCTTTCCATGCCGATTGGTCGTATAATCCCGAATGTTCACGGCATCCACATGAATCAAATCCCGTTCCATTGCACGCGCCAGAATACTGGTGTTCAATCCATCTCTGACCATGTCCGGAAAGAGCGTTAGAATGTGAAAATTCATTTCTTCTGCAGCTCCCTAAGTCCCGGCAGCAAATGCACCACCATGGTTTCCTCTTCCGGCTTAACATCCAGAATACAGTCATAGATGGCAGGAATCAGAATCTCGTCCCCGTCATCCGTGCGCACTTCATAGACATCATTGGCACCCGTCTGCAGCACATCAGTCAATGTCCCCAGCAAACTTCCGTTCTCCTCCAGCACCTTCATGCCGATCAGATCCGGAATGTACCACCGTCCCTCCGGAAGCGGAACCGCATCCTTTCTGTCGATCATAAGCGGAAGATTCCGATAGAGCCTGGCTTCCTCCGGGGTCTCGATCCCGGACAAATGCAGAATCACGAACTTTCCCTGCAGACGAACATTGCTGACCTCTCGCTTCGTTGTCTCGTTCCGATAGGTCAGAAAAACGGACTTTAATTTACGGAACCGCTTCGGGTCATCCGTCGTCGGGAAGACCTTCACATCTCCTCTGACACCGTGTGTGCCTGCAATGACACCGACCTGAAACTGTTCCGTCATACCCGTACCTCTGTCTGCCGCATTGCGGCACTTCCTACATAGCTTATTCTCCGGCGAGGTTCTCCGCTCCCATAGCTGCAGCCGCATCATCTGCCTTCAGCATGTCCGTGGAATCGATGTTTACATCAACCATCACGTTCTGGCTGGTTGCAGCCGCCTTGACAACGGTGCGAATGGATTTTGCAATCCTCCCCTGTCGTCCGATGACCTTACCCATATCCGCAGGGGCAACGTACAGATCCACTTTGATGGATTTCCCCTCGGTTCTTTCTCTGACCGCAACCTCCTCCGGATGTTCCACCAGAGATTTTGCAATCACTTCAACCAGTTCCTTCATCATCGAATCCTCTTTTCCGGTTGCCAATCACTGTTACCTAGAAAAGTATGGATTAGTTAGCCTTTGCTGCGTTCTTCATCAGCTTCTTAACAACATCCGTAGGCTGCGCACCCTTCTTGATCCACTCATTAGCCTTCTCAAGATCCAGCTTAATGGTAGCAGGCTCTGTATTGGGATCATAATATCCGATGGAATCGATGGCCTTTCCGTTTCTCGGAACAGAAGCCTCCTGAACAACAACACGATAAATCGGAACTCTCTTCTCACCAATTCTTGCCAGTCTGATCTTAACCATGATAATTTCCTCCTGATTTTAAATAAAATATTGTATATTCGCTTGTCTTCAAGCCCTTTTATAACACAGACATTCCGGATCTTTGTTCCGTCCTTTTCCTGGGCCGGGATGCTCCCGCATCTTCTGTGGCCGAAACAAAATTTCTCTTGTCTGAAGTTACCGCTATCTATCCCCGTCAGAACGGGAAGCCGCCTTTTCTGCCGAAGCCGCCCATGCCGGGCATCCCGCCTCCGAAGCCGCCGAAAGGATTGCCGTGACGCCTTTTCTTCATTCCGCCCATTTTCTTAACCAGATCCTGCATCTGCTTGAACTGCTTAATGAAACGGTTCACATCGGCGATATCATTTCCGGATCCTTTTGCGATGCGATACTTGCGCTGCGGCGTCAAAAGCTTGGGATTGGCACGTTCCTCCGGCGTCATCGAAAGAACAATAGCCTCCATTCTCGCCATTTTTCTCTCATCTACCGCTTCTTCGAGCTGGTCTTTAC
>CAVAJA010000338.1:0-7217 GCA_963588615.1 Lachnospiraceae bacterium
ATCCTTTTGAACCTGTTCCCGAGGGCAAAGGGGATCATAGCCGTTTCGGAATCCAATCGGGAAGGATATCGGGTTTTAAGAGAGCTGCTGATCAACAATCCGCGAATCTTTGTTCGTCAATGTAAGGATAAATATCCGCAGGGGTCTGAACGTCAGCTGATTCATGCGCTTACAGGCAGAACGCTGAATGCCAGAATGCTGCCGTATGAGATCGGGTGTCTTGTGCTGAACACAGAGACGCTGGCAGCCATCAATCAGGCGGTACTCATGCAGGAGCCGCTTTATACCAGGATCATAACCGTATCGGGCTCTTCGGCGGCTGCGCCCTGCAATCTCCGGGTATACTGCGGAGAGACGTATCGGGATGTTCTGGAACAGGCCGGAGGGCTGCGCAGATTCTGCAAAGAAGCGAATACGCTGTTTCTGGCAGGCGGTCCTTTTACCGGAACGCCGATCAGCAATTTAGATGCTCCGATCACCAAGCTGTCCTCTGCCCTGATCTGCCTTCCGTTGAAGGAAATTCAGGCACAGAAGGAGACGCCCTGCATCCGCTGCAGAAGGTGCACACAGGTTTGTCCGAATCAGATTGTTCCGATGCAGCTCATTCGCGATGTGCGGTCCAATAATAAGCCGGCATTTGTGGAGCATGCAGGTCTCGAATGCTGTGACTGCGGCTGCTGCAGCTATGTATGCCCCGCACGCATTGATCTTGCAGGTGAAATCGGTGCAATGAAGAGGGAAAGTCTGCAGAATTCTGCACTGGCAGGGGAATATGCAAGGAGGTATCAGGGATGAAGAGCAAGGTCTATCAGGCGTTTCGCATGGCGCCCTTTGTCCGCTCCCGGGTTACCACAGCAGATCTGATGTATCTGGTTGTCCTGTCCTTGCTGCCGTGCGCTGGAATGGGAATTTACCAGTATGGATATCATGCTGCGCTGCTGATCGGGACGGCCGTGGCAGCTGCAATTGTCTGTGAGCTTGCATGCGGTCTCATCTGGCGCAGCCGTACATCGTCGGTTCTGGATTACTCCTGTGTGGTCACCGGATTGATCTGTGGACTTCTGCTGCCTCCTGCGGCACCCCTGTGGACAGCGGCTGCGATGTCAGGACTGGCAATCGTTGTTTTTAAGAATTTATTCGGAGGTTTGGGACATAATCTGCTGAATCCTGCGATGGCCGCAAAGTGCGTACTGCTTTTGACATGCAGGAGCATGATGCTGGATGTGACATCGTGGAATTACACGGATCTGCCGCCTCTGGAATTGCTCCAGAGCGGCGAAACTCCGGAATTGATGAATATGCTTACAGGAAGTGTTGCCGGATATATCGGAACTGCCTCTGCTCTGGCCGTTCTTTTCACGGCCCTGCTGCTGTTTCTGACAGGACTCATCGATTTGACCATCCCAGCGGCGGCAATTCTTTCCTTTTCTGTGGCGTATGTGCTGATCGGAAGGTACGGGCTCTCTCCCTACACACTGGCAATTCAGCTCTGCGGCGGCAGTTTCCTGTTTACCTGTTTTGTTATGGCGGAGGATTATACAACGTCTCCGATTTCAAAGGCGGCTAGAATCTGGTACGGTCTGATCTTCGGAGCGGGTGTCTTCGTGCTGAGACACATGGGTTTTTATGAGGATGCCGTTGTATACGCACTGCTGGCAGTCAATTTGCTGCGGCCGATTCTGGATCATAAGCTGGCGCCGAAGCCGTTCGGGTATTCTGCACATAAGTGGGTTATTCGGGAACTGCGCAGGAAGCGAGAGGAGAATCCCGCACCGGCCATTCGAAAGCCGGCAGCTGCTGCAGCTGCCGCAGCGGGATCGAGCGACGGGAAGGAACCGGAGGACCTCACAAAGCAGCTCGAGGAACAGCCGGAAAGACTGTCGGGAGAGCAGCCGGATCAGAATAAAAAGGAAACTCCGAAGGAAAGCAGAAGGGAAAGCCGGAAGGCGGTCGGAAAAGAGAACAAAAAGACCGTTTTCGGCGGAAAGCGAAAAGAGGTTTCCAAGGAAGCAGAAAAAGAGAATAATAAAGAAAACGCAAAGGAGATCGAAAAGGACGCTCAGCAAGAGAAAACCATTGAGCAGATGGACGAAGAGTTTCGGAAATTTCAGGAGATCATCGAAAAAGAGGCAAGAGGACTGGAGACGGCCCGATATACCGGAGATGATACCCTGCTGAGGGAAGCTTATGCAGAGGCCGCGGCTCAAAAGGATTCAAAATGAGCGGAAGCTCTTGAAAAGGAATAGATTCGAAGATTCAGAAGGCAGAACATCAGTGCAGAAAAGGAGAACAGATTATATGGAAATCATGTATCGCAGCACCCGCAGTGAAGAAGAGAAGGTTACGGCATCTGAGGCAATCCTGAAGGGACTTGCGGATGACGGAGGATTGTTCGTACCGACCGGGCTTCCGAAGCTGGACGTCAGTTTAGAGGCACTGGCCTCTATGAATTACCGGGAGGTTGCCTACGAGGTTATGAAGCTGTTCCTGACAGATTTTACCGAGGAGGAACTGAGGGGCTGCATCGCAGCTGCCTATGATGATAAATTTGATACTGCCGAGATCGCGCCCTTAAAGGCGGTCAATGGAGCATATTATCTGGAGTTGTTCCACGGACCAACCATCGCCTTTAAAGATATGGCACTTTCGATCCTGCCTCATCTGATGATTACGGCAGCCAGAAAGAATCATGAGGAGAAGGAAATCGTCATTCTTACGGCGACCTCCGGCGATACCGGAAAGGCTGCATTGGCAGGGTTTGCAGATGTTCCGGGGACACGGATTATCGTATTCTATCCCAAGGATGGTGTTTCTTCGATTCAGGAACGGCAGATGGTGACGCAGAAGGGAGAGAACACCTGCGTCATTGGAATTCGGGGCAATTTTGACGATGCGCAGAGCGGGGTCAAGAAGATTTTCACGAATCCTGAGGAGAAGGAAAAGCTTGCGAAGGCCGGATTCCAGTTTTCATCAGCGAATTCCATCAATATCGGACGTCTGGTGCCGCAGATCGCATATTATGTCTGGGCGTATACGAGGCTTGGGACGACGGAGGCCGTGAACTTTGTTGTGCCGACGGGAAATTTCGGCAACATTCTGGCGGGTTACTATGCGATGCAGCTTGGAATTCCGGTGCAGAAACTGATCTGCGCCTCGAACAGCAACAAGGTGCTGTTCGATTTCTTCCAGACCGGAGAATATGACCGCAACCGTGAATTTGTACTGACGACGTCCCCTTCCATGGATATTCTGATTTCCTCCAATCTGGAGCGGCTGATTTTCCATATTGCCGGAGACGATGCAGCTGTGAATGCGGCATATATGAAGGATCTGGCTGAGAAGGGTTCGTATCATATCACGGAGGAGATGAAAGAGCGGCTGACGGCGTTCTGCAGCGGATGGGCTTCAGAGGAGGAGACAGCGGCCGAAATTCGTCGGCGCTATGAGGAGGATCGGTATGTCATTGATCCCCATACAGCCGTGGCTTCTGCAGTGTACGGTCAATATCGCGAGAGAACAGGCGACGAAACAAAGACGGTGGTTGTTTCTACCGCATCGCCCTTTAAGTTTGAAACTTCTGTGATGTCGGCACTGGGACAGCCCTGCAATCTTCCGGATCTTGAGCTGGCGGATGCCCTGTCTGAAATCAGTGGTGTCGCTGTTCCGGAGGCCGTAGCAAGTCTTAAGAACGCTCGGATTCGACACACCACTGTGTGCGGCAGAACGGTGGAGGAGATGACTGCTGAGGTGGAGCGTTTCCTTGGCCTTTGATGAGAGGCTTTCGAAGTGACGGAACATGCTGCAGCCTGTCAGGCGGTTTGCAGGCTGCAGAAAGAAAGGACAGTTTAACATGAGTGAAAATGTAATAGTGCAGCGTCTTTCCAATCTTCGCGGTGTTATGAAGGAGCGCGGTGTGGACACACTGTTGATTCCCACGGCGGATTATCATAATTCAGAGTATGTGGCGCCCTATTTTCAGGCGAGAGAGCATTACAGCGGATTCACAGGGTCTGCCGGTGTTCTGGCTGTGCGCCTCAACGAGGCAGCACTGTGGGCAGACGGGAGATATTTTATTCAGGCAGCTGCGGAGCTGGAAGGCAGCGGAATTGCGCTGATGAAAATGGGGGAGCCCGGGGTTTTGACGCTCCACGAATGGCTGAAGGAAACGATGCCGGAGAAATCGGTTCTGGCCTTTGACGGCAGATGCATCACCAAAAAGGAAGGGGATGAACTGGCGGAGCGGCTGGCCCCGAAGGGAATCACATTTTTGACGGAGGACGATCTGGCTGCCAGGGCGTGGGAGGATCGGCCTGCTTTTCCGTGCACGAAGGTATTCCTTCTGGACGCAGATAAATATGCCGGAGAGACGACGAGATCGAAGCTGTCCAGACTTCGCGGGAGGATGGAAGATAAGGGCGCGGCAGCATACGTCAGCGGCAAATTGGATGAGATTATGTGGCTGTACAACATCCGCGCCAATGACGTGGAGTGCAATCCGGTAGCTCTGTCATATACCGTGGTGACAAAGGAACGTGCAATTCTGTATATACAGGATGCAGAGGTGACAGAAGAACTGAAAAAGTATGCAGAGGACAACGGCATAGAGCTGAAAAGCTATGAGGGCTTCCTGACGCAGCTCGCGCAGCTGCCCCTTGGAGGGGAGAACAGAAGGAACATCAGAGTCTGGATCGACCCGGAAAACTCCAG
This sequence comes from Lachnospiraceae bacterium, assembly GCA_963588615.1. Lineage (GTDB taxonomy): Bacteria > Bacillota > Clostridia > Lachnospirales > Lachnospiraceae > CAG-791. The sequence goes on from CAVAJA010000338.1 coordinate 4,708, forward strand.
CTATGCGATGGCATTGGCGCTGGAGAAGCGGGAGGACAGCAGGCTTTTGGAGGCGTCAAGCCCTCTGGAATATATGAAGGCCATCCGCAATGAGACGGAGATCCGTAATTTCAAGGATATCTATGTGGAGGACAGCGCTGTACTGACCAAGTTTATATACTGGATAAAGAAGAGCATTCGGGAGGGAGCTTCCCTGACCGAGGGTGACGCGGCTGCGTATCTGGATCATTTGCGAGAAGGCATTGAAGACTACGTGGAATTGTCCTTCGGTACCATTTCTGCGTACGGTCCCAATGCGGCAATGATGCATTATGAACCCGATCGGAACGGCGGAGCCAGAATTGAGCCGGAAGGAATGCTGCTGGTGGATTCCGGCGGACATTATCTGAGAGGAACAACGGATGTCACGAGAACGATGTCCATGGGGCCTGTCAGTGAGGAGATGAGAGAAAGCTACACATTGACGGCTGTCTCACAGCTGCAGCTGATGGGAACCGTCTTTATGGAGGGCTGCAGCGGCATGACCCTCGACATCATGGCCAGAGAGCCGATGTGGCGCAGGGGGATGGATTACAAATGCGGCACGGGACATGGCATCGGGTATCTTCTGAATGTGCATGAGGGACCGCAGAACATTCGCTGGAGAGCAAGATCATCCGCGGATACAACGCCTTTTGCCGCCGGAATGGTGATCTCAGATGAACCCGGAGTTTATAAGGCCGGCAAGTACGGAATTCGAATTGAGACCATCCTGCTGTGCAGGGATTGGGGAACCACGTCAGACGGGCATTTCCTGTGCTTTGAGCCGCTGACATTTGCTCCGCTTGACAGAGATCTGATCGATGTATCGCTTCTGACGCCGGACACCAGAAAGATGCTGAACGAATATCATCAGCAGGTGGTGGAGAAGATTTCCCCTTATCTGAATGAGGAGGAAAGGGAATGGCTGGTGAAGGAGTGCGCAGAGCTTTAGGATGATCGGCCCGCAGCGGCGGGTCGAATCCGAATGAAAAAAGAGACAGAGAAGACAGGGGACAGCTATGGAGGAAACCACGCAAAAGCTGCGGGAAGAAGAAATGCTGCAGGAGACAGGAGATCCTGTGTTGCAGGAGGATCTGAACCGAATTGCAGACGATGAGGAATTGGTGCAGGGAGTGCGGGGGAAACGCATATTGGTCACCGGAGCGACCGGTCTTGTGGGATCCTGTCTGATTCGTGCGCTGGCCTGCATGAACCGCCGCAGCAAGGCAGGCATGACGATCTGCGGTCTTCTGAGAAATCCTCAAAAGGCAGAGAGCATTTATGGTGCACCGTTCATGCACAGGAAGGATGTGTCTTTTCTGGAGGCAGACATCACGAAGAAAATACCGGCGGACGGGATTGCAGCAGACCTGGTGATTCATACGGCAGCGGTCACGGCCTCGAAGACCATGGTGGAGCGGCCGGTGGAGACGATTCTGACGGCCATAGAGGGGACAAAGAATGTTCTCGATCTGGCTAAGGCGGCAGGTGCATCCTGTTTTATTTATCTTTCCAGCATGGAGATGTACGGGAATCTGGAAGGAACCGGCGATACGAGGGCTTCGGAGGATCGGCTTGGCTGGCTGGATCTGACAAAGGTTCGCTCTGATTATCCGGAAAGCAAGAGAATGTGCGAGAATCTCTGCATCGGATATGGGGCAGAATATGGGCTGGAGGTTAAGATTGCGAGATTGTCGCAGACATTCGGGGCGGGGATTCTTCCGTGGGAAAACCGTGTGTTTGCACAATTTGCCAGAAGCGCCATGAAGGGCGAGGACATTGTCCTGCATACAAAGGGACTTTCTGAGGGAAATTACTGCTACACAGGGGACTGCGTGCGGGGAATTCTCACCATTGCCCAAAAGGGAAAAGCGGGGGAGGCATACAATATCTCCAACGAGAAGACGCATACAACCATTGCAGACATGGCGAAGCTGGTGGCAGAGCGCCTTGCGGGAGGAAACATTCAGGTAATTTATGATATTCCGGAGGAGAATACCTATGGCTATGCAGCAGACACGAAGCTGCTGCTGGATGCTTCCAGGCTCAGAGCACTCGGCTGGGAGGCGGAGGTTGATCTGGAGGAAATGTATTGGCGAATGACAGAATCCATGCGTTATGCAGAGAGCGGTGTGGATGGAAAATGACTGCGGCAGAAAATCGGTGCGTGGGAGAGGACTCCCCGGCGGACTGCTGCACAGGATGCAGGAATGAAGGATAACAAAAACAACAAGCCGCTTCGGGTTGCGATGATCGGTCAGAAAAGAGTTCCGTCCAGAGAGGGCGGCGTGGAGGTCGTTGTCTGGGAACTGGCCTCCAGATACCGCGATCTGGGAATCGAAGTGGATTGCTATAACAGATCCGGGTACACGATTGTTCCGCGAAGAGATTACGAACGTGTGCCGGGCAAAAGGGGCTGGTACCGGGATGGCATTCGGATTATCACGGTTCCGACTGTCAGCAACGGCAAATTAAATGCTATTGTATAT
>CAVAJA010000339.1:0-11519 GCA_963588615.1 Lachnospiraceae bacterium
AAATCGGACTGCGGCCAAGCCCCGGAGGGGCTCTGGACGGCCTCATCGAGGATGCGAAGCATTCGAGATGAGGTGCTGGACATCATACACCGGCTGCGGGAGCGGTTGATTTTTAATGGTTATCTGAACGGCGTCATCGAGAATGCGGAGCAATCGAGATGAGGTGCTGAACAGATATAGAGTAAGTGCCGCAGCGTACTGCGGCAGAAAGGGGAGAGTATGATTAAGAAACTAGCAGCAGTGGCTGTGACTGCTGTGCTGGCGCTGTCATCCATGACAGGATGCAGCTCTGCACAGACCAGTGCCGCAACCAGCAACGCGGCAACTGCCGAGAATCCGATTGTGCTGACACTGGCACACGGACTGTCGGAGACCCACACCGTACACATCGCCATGACCCAGTTCGCAGAAGAGGTCAAGGAGAAAACTGAGGGAAGAGTCGTCATCAATATTTTCCCGAATGGTCAGCTGGGCAGCGAAACTGAGAACCTGGAGCAGCTGCAGGCCGGCGTAATCGCCATGACTAAGGTATCTGCACCGGGACTGGCAACCTACAACGAGGCCTACAACACCTTCGGTCTGCCGTATCTGTTCAATGATACGGAGGATTTCTACAACGTTATGGATTCTCAGGAGATGCGCGATTTCTTCCTGTCCACCGAGGATGACGGCTTTGTCGTTCTGACCTACTATACCTCCGGCGCTCGTTCCTTCTATACAAAGGACAAGGCCATCCGCACACCGGAGGACCTGAAGGGCCTGAAGATCCGCGTGCAGGATATGAAGTCGCAGACAGACATGCTCTCCGCACTCGGCGGAACACCGGTGGCTATGTCTTACGGTGATGTATATACCGCGATGCAGACCGGCATCATCGACGGAACTGAGAACAACGAAACCGCCCTGACGACGGGGAAGCACGGCGAGGTCTGCAAGGTATATTCGCAGGACCGGCACGCCATGATTCCGGATGCACTGGTTATGAGTGCGAAGGTATGGCAGAGAATCTCTCCGGAGGATCAGCAGCTGATCCTGGAGGCAGCCTATGATTCTACCGAGGCTCACAAGGCAATGTGGGATACAGCTGTTGAGGAGGCTATTGAGGAAGCTGTGAACGAGATGGGTGTAACCTTTGTTACCGATATCGACAAGCAGGCCTTCCGTGATGCGACGGCAGGAATGGTTGAGGAGTACCGCACCCAGTACCCCGGCGTAGACAATCTCCTGAACATCATCGAGTCCGTACAGGCGAAGGAGGCTGAATAATGAACAAAGAGAACATCAAGAAAACTCTGGGCATTATCAAGATCTGGATGGACCGCATTCTGTCCGCTGGCTGCGCTGTACTCCTGACCTTCATGACCTTCCTGGTACTGTGGCAGGTCTTCACAAGATACGTACTGAACAATCCGGCGGGCTTCACAGAGGAACTGGTAAAATATTCCCTCATCTGGACAGGCTTCATCGGTGCGGCCTATGCCTTCTCTGCCAGAGAGCATATGTCCCTGACGCTGCTCACCGATAAGCTGACGGGAACTCCGCATAAGATTTTGATGACGCTGATCGATGTGCTCATCCTGCTGCTCGCTGTATTCGTCATCGTGATCGGCGGCTTCAAACTGGCCATCTCTGCCAAGATGGAATTCTCTTCTCTGCTGGGCGTTCCGAGAAGTGTTGTCTATGGCTGCGCTCCGGTTTCCGGATTTTTCATCATTCTGGCTCAGCTCATCAATATCTATGAAGACATCACCGGCGCGAAGGTTGACGCTGCTGGTGCGGAAGGAGGCAACAAATGAGTATTGGAGTAACCACAGCTTTGTTGTTTATCGTATTCGGCATTCTGCTGTTCCTGGGGGTTCCGATCTCCGTCAGCATCATTGGGTCCTCCATTGTGACCGCGATGTCCACGCTGTCCTGGGATCAGATCACCTTCATTACCATGCAGAAGATGAACTCCGGCGTAGAGAGCTTCTCTCTGCTGGCAATTCCGTTGTTCATTCTGGCCGGCAACATCATGAACAACGGGGGAATCGCAAGACGGCTCATCGCTTTTGCCCAGCTGTTCGTTGGTAAGATTCCCGGCAACCTCGCACAGGCGAACATTCTCGGCAATATGCTCTTCGGAGCACTGTCCGGTTCCTCTGTTGCAGCAGCATCTGCCATGGGCGGCTGCATCAGTCCCACGGAGAAGGAGCAGGGCTATGATCCTGCTTTCAGTGCAGCGGCGAACATCGCATCTGCACCGACAGGACTGCTGATCCCGCCGACATCTGCATTCATCGTGTACTCCACGGTTGCAGGCGGTGTCTCCATTTCCACCCTGTTCATGGCAGGCTATGTTCCCGGCATTCTCATGGGCCTTGGCTGCATGGCCGTTGCATTTGTTATGGCAAAGAAAGCCGGCATGAAAGCAACCGGACGTGATAAGAGCAAGAGCATCGGCCGTATCATCTGTGATGCCATTCCGTCTCTGCTGCTGATCGTCATTGTAATCGGCGGTATTGTTTCCGGTATTTTCACGGCAACGGAAGGCGCAGGCATTGCTGTACTGTACTGCCTGATCCTGTCCATCATCTACAAGAGCATTACCTTCAAGAGTTTCATGCAGATCCTGCTGAACTCCGCGAAGACTTCCGGCATCATCCTGTTCTTGATTTCTGCATCGTCTGCCATGAGCTTCGTTATGGCTTATGCAGGAATCCCGACAGCCATCAGCAGCACATTGATAGGTATTTCAGACAACAAGTACGTGATTTTCCTCCTGATGAACATCATCCTGCTCATTGTCGGCATGTTCATGGACATCACACCGGCCATTCTGATCTTCACACCCATCTTTCTGCCGATCGCGCAGAGCTTGGGCATGAGTGACATTCAGTTCGGCGTCATGCTGATCTTCAACATGTGCCTCGGCAACATGACGCCTCCGGTAGGCTCGGTTCTGTTCGTGGGCTGCGGTATCGGTGAGGTCTCCATCGAGAAGGTTACGCCGAAGCTGATCCCGTACTTTGTTGTGCTGATCGCACTTCTGCTGCTGGTAACCTATGTACCGGCACTGTCACTGGGAATTCCGAGCATGATGGGATTGATCAAGTGATGACTCTGGAATCTTTTGCTTTTCTCTATGAACGGCTCCGCCTTCACGACCTGCTGATCTGCGTGGCTGCAGTGACGAAAATGATTGGATTCATGTATGAGCCGCAAAAAACGGAAAGAAATACTGTCGCCTACTTGACAAGCCAATGCTCACGCCACAGGATATAATAGTGTTGTATAGCGGCGCTGTATTTCATTTTCCACAAAAACTGTAAATACTTTTTCCTTCCATCAAAAACATACGGCTGGCAAATAGCCGTTTGTTTTTTGAGATCGAGTTAGTTATCTCTAACCAAAATACAATAAATCGTATCTATTTTAGGGGAAGCATATGGACATTTCCAGAAAACTTATAACCTGTCATGACTCCGACGCGGCAATGATTCTGATGCTCGGCAGCGGCGGGAGCACTCCTTTGACAAAGGGCGTATCAGAATGGCTTGTTGGGCAGGGCGTGAGTGTTCTGCCTCTTAGTCCGGAGGAAGGCGTTGCCGGCTATCACAGCTTTCCGCTGGAACGGGTGGAGGCGGAAAGCTGTGAGCTTAAAGAGCATGGCATTCACAAGATCGGCATTCTCGGCGCATCCATCACTACGATTCCGGCGCTTACAGCGGCAGCCATGTTTTCGGATATCACATTGACGATGGTTGTCGCACCCTGCGATTACGTCCTCCAGGGCTTCACGCAGGGCAGGCGTGACGGCTGCAGAGAGTGGCCGCTTGAGGGAGAGTCCATGCTCACATGGAAAGGAGAGCCTCTTGCTTATGTGCCGTATGCCTATCAGCACCCCGACTACTGGCATATTGTGCAGGCTGAGACAAAAGGCTCGGGCAATATGCTTTGCGCAAGAAAGGTATTTGACGATACAGAGGCCAAAACACCACTCACCGAAGAGGTCATGATTCCTGTTGAGAAGATCTGCGGCAGACTTCTGCTGATCGGATGTGAGGACGACTGCTTATGGCAGACTGCTCACTATATCCGCCGCATGGACGGGCGGCTCAAAAGACGCGCACATGATTGCAGATACGATGCATTGGTCTATGAATACGGCACGCATTACGCTTTCCCGGAATCGATGCTCAAGAAGATAATTCCTGTTTTTCCGGATTTCTTAATCGGCAGAGCGTTTCTATCCGCAAGAGAGCATCCGAAGGAATGTAAAGCAACTCGTGAGGATGTCGATTTTCGGATGAAGCAGGCATTGAACGAATGGACAAAGGGAGGCAGTCTCAGCAGAGCATCGACAGGATTCCCAACACGAGGCACCCCTGCGCGATGGCATTTGTAATCTGTTCGATCCAGTTGTTCCTGGCCTTCGTGCTGTCCAGTTTGAAGGCGAAGATCATCATAGCGATCATTCCGAGAACGGTAATTCCGAAGAAGACAACCGAGGGGAAGGCCAGCATTTTCTGAAGAATCGCGCCCAGATGAATCCGGCTCCTGTCCGTGATGACGCCGAGAATAATCAGCAGGAATCCGGTCGGCATCAGTACGCGCAGCTGTCGGTTCAACAGGAGGATGTCCTTTTCGGCGCCAGCCACAAGGATTTTCCACAGGACTTTCCCGCATCCTGCCATGGTACACAGCACAGCACCGACGAGAAAGAGCGTATTTCGAAACTGACCGGCGATCAGCAGCATGCCGATGCCAAAAAACAGCACCGGCAGCGTATCAAAGAGCGCCAGAGAAAGTGTGAAATTGTCGTAGGTCGTTTTTTCTCTCTTAGACATTTTAGACATTAGCTTATCCCACCAGCCACTTATACTTTTCTACACTGTAGAGCGGAATGAACGGGAGCAGAATGGGCGTGGTCTTTACATAGTGCTGATACTCAGGATCTTCGCCGTAATTCTTGTTCTGCCTGATTTCCAGCCTTCTGGCACCGCCGAACATGATATAAACGATGCAGATCCAGCCGTACAATGCCGATATCCATTGCAGCGCACCCTGCAGTGCAGTTACACCGGAAAGGAATACGCCTGTCCAGGTGAGAACCTCGCCCAGATAATTGGGACAGCGAACGAATTTGAACACACCTACATCACAGAAACGCTTCGGATGCTCCTTCTTGTATTGATTCTTTGTATAATCTGCAAATGCCTCCAAACCGATGCCGGCTGCCATCACGATGCATCCGATCACCGTGAGCAGATCCATTCCTACCTGATTCTCAAGGCGGAAGAACACCGGAGATACTTCACAGCAATAAAGGAGTGAACAGGTCACCCAGACAACAATTTTTAAAAAGAAATGCATACCAGATCCGTCTTTGATGTCGTTCTTCATTGTAGCCTGATACGAAGAGCTGCGCTTTTCCCGGAGAAGGAGATATCCGCCCAGACGGCAGCCGTAAATCACGAACAGCAGGCACATAATCAGGGACACAATATTGAGATTCTTATAGAACATGGCAATGATGGCAAGTCCTGCGCCTGCAATGGAAAATCCGTATCCGATGGAAATGAACCAGACAAAACGCTTGAACCCAACAGAGCTGATCAGCACAGCGATCAGAAACAAAATAAAAAATTTCACAGTCCCATCCTCTTTTCTTTAATCAAAGGGTAAATCTTCACATGGCTGTCATTCATCGATATCCATCCAGAGGAACGATACCATGTCAACTGCACCTATGCGTATAGGATACTCCGCAAGCAGATCATCTGCAAATAATGGCGGACGAATTGCGTCCGGAAGCGTAATAGAACACCTTATTTTCCCCAGACTTCCTCTGAGATTTCCTTCACGAGCTTGATCTTCGCCCATTCCTGATCCTCGGTGAGAAGATTGCCTTCCTCTGTGGAGGCGAAGCCGCACTGCGGGCTGATGGAGAGCTGTTCCAGCGGAACATACTGGGCGGCGTCTTGAATTCTCGCCTCGATGGCGGCCTTGTCTTCGAGCTCGGGGGTTTTGGAAGTGATGAGTCCGAGGACAACCTTCTTGAGAAATTTGAAGTGTTTCACAAACGGATGATCTTCCGGGAAGTCAATCTTGTCTGCGATCTGGAGCGTTTCGGCCTTCGGCTGGAAGCCCTTGAACGCTACGGAGAAGTGCTCTGCTTTAACCTTGGCAACGCCGGTAAGACCCCACAGAAAGTCCAGGTGTCAGAATGCACGGCGGTATTCTCCTTTGCTTGACTTTCAATTGGCTGCCGTTCACTCGTATCTCGTTCAGGGAGAGGACTTGCTGCATGTTCTGAATGAAGTGAACGTTGCTGAAAGTATAGAATAGGAACCAAAACATCCATAATACTTTTAAAATGGCTCAGACCATAGACCGAATCTATAGACGAAGGATCAAAAAAGCATATTCAACTCTAAGTGCTGTAAGATAGCCATGAGTGATTTCCTCTTTGGCACAGTCGTGATTTTTCCTGCAAGGTGTGATATTATCACATACGGGAATGAGGCTCTCCCAAAGTAAGAAATTACTTAAACCGCTTATAAAAGCTGATGACTTCTGCGATTACACCAACGCAGATAGTGTCAGCTTTTTCTGCGTTCCAAGGAGGATTTTATGTTATTGAGTATTTCGTTGATTCTGATGACAGGCATGTTTCTAGGATGGATATGTCTGAAATGTAAACTTCCAAGTTTGCTTGGTATGCTGGCTGCGGGGATTGTTCTCGGACCTTACATGCTGAATCTGCTGGACAGCAGTATTCTCGGAATATCTGCTGAAATTCGAAAAATCGCGCTCATTATCATTCTGACAAGAGCAGGTCTCGGGCTTGACCTGTCAGGATTAAAAAAGATAGGGCGTCCGGCTGCATTAATGTGTTTTGTCCCGGCGACATTTGAATTAATTGGAGTTATTCTTACAGCACCAGGACTCATGGGATTAACAACTTTGGAAGCCTCGGTTATGGGTGTTGTGCTCGCGGCTGTTTCACCTGCTGTTGTTGTTGGGACTGCTGACGGGATTCCCCTGGCATTAGGATTGGCATGCGGAGATACGCTGCTTACCGCAGCAGTGCTGGCAATTGTATTAACAGCTCCTCTTGGTGCCTTTGCGATAGATTTATCTTATAAGAAACTATTGACCAAATAACAACGAAACAGGAGATACCATGAAACCAAAATCAAACAAAGCGGTAATTGTCTATCTTGCACTGGTGCTCGGAGTCTGTGATTTGCTGGGCGTGCTTGAGGGTGCAACCGGGACGGGCAAGTTCTATCAGATTTTGGGCGTCAGCTTTACCTTCATCCCTGTCCTCGCAGCTGTTATTACAAGGCGGACTACGGGGGAACGGGCAAGGTATCGTCTCTCTGTGCGTGTTTGGAAGGATATGAAACACTGGCTTCTTTCGGCAATTTTGCCCGGCGTACTGATTGCAGCAGGTGCGATGATCTACTATCTCGTATTCCCTGAGCAGTACAGCGGAATTTTTAAAATCGGAATGCGGCTTGGCACGGATGAGGAGATAGCGGTAAATTCTCCGCTTCTCATCGCGCTTGTCTGTGTGGCGATCTCAGCAGTCATGATTCCAATTCAGCTTTTGGAGCTCGGTGAGGAAATCGGCTGGCGCGGTTATCTGCTCGGTTTTCAGATTGAGAAATACGGCGGAAGAAAGGCGGTTTTGATCAATGGTATGGAATGGGGACTCGCACATTTGCCGCTCATTTACTTCGGATTCAATTACAGCCTCGATAATCCAGGTGCGCCCTGGTCGAACATGGGGATGATGATGCTTACCTGTATCGTACTCGGGATCATTCTCTCTTATGTGACAATAAAGACCGAAAACTGCGTGTACGCTGCGATTGTCCACGGTGTTGTAAACGTCATCGGTGAGCTTCCGGTCTGCTTCAGCAACAATTTGAACAACGGACTTTTGGGCCCCAACCCCACAGGACTGCTGACAATGCTGCCGTTGATTGCATTGGCGGTTCTCTGTTTCCTGAAATTAGGGAAGAATTGACGAAAGACAGCAGTCATTTCTATTATAAAGTGAAGGAAAGAATGCGCGGAAAACGCTGGATGAAGTGCAAAACAGAAGCCGTGAGGCAGTCAGAAAGGGAAAGGTGCGGTTTTCCGCCGGAGAGGCGCAGACCTGACAAGAGCGGTGTTGAGTGAACGATTTGTGTTGCAGAGAGGAGACGTAACGATGGAGACAATGATCAAGGCGGCAGATTATCAGTCTGACGGGCAGAAGGCAATTCAGAATGCAGTAAATGCCTGCGCAGCCATGGGAGGCGGAACGGTTGCAGTGGAAAAGGGGAATTGGAAAAGCGGCCCCATCCATCTGTCAAGTCATGTACATTTGCATCTGGAAAAGGGAGCCAGAATCACCTTCAGCAATGTGCCGGAGGACTATCTTCCCGCAGTGTTTACCAGGTGGGAGGGAACCGAATGCTACAATTACTCGCCGCTGATCTATGCAAAAGATGCAGAGGATGTCAGCATTACCGGCGAGGGTACTCTTTACGGAAACGGTGAGTCCTGGTGGCCTTGGAAAAAACTGCAGCAGCAGGCGGCGGACAGGCTCAGCGGTGAGGCTTGTGACGGTGTCCCTGTGGAGAAGAGAGTGTACGGAACCCGCGAAGCGGCACTTCGTCCGTCGTTTATTCAGTTCATCCACTGTAAAGATGTGCTGTTGTCGGACTTTATGATCACGGACGGACCTCAGTGGACCATTCATCCGGTTTATTGTGAAAATGTAGTGGTTCGGGGAGTGACAGTGGAAACCAAGGGTCCCAACACGGATGGCTTGAATCCGGATTCCTGCGAAAATGTTCTGATTGAAGACTGTCATTTTTGTACAGGCGATGATTGCGTGGCAATTAATTCCGGACTTGACGAGGATGGCTGGCGTGTGGGAAAACCCAGCAGGAACATCACCATTCGCAATTGCATTATGACCGGAGGACACGGGGGTGTCGTGATCGGAAGCGCAATGTCCGGCGGCGTAGAGAACATACAAATGGAGAACTGCAGAATCAGCAATACCATGCAGGGAATCCGCCTGAAATCCATGAGAGGTCGGGGCGGATATGTAAAGCACGTGCGGATTCAGAATATTGAATTGGAGAATATCGAGGATCAGGCGATTCAGGTCAATATGTTTTATGGTTCCAGCACAGTAGTTCCAAGAACACAGACACCTCCGGTATTTACAGATATTTCCATGGAGAACATACAGGGGAGCAGCCGGGCAACCGGAATCCAGTTAAAGGGCCTGCCGGAACAAAAGCTGGAGCATATCATTCTGAAAAACGTTCATCTTCAGGCGCCGGATGCCTGCGAGTGCACGGATGTTGCTGATCTGCAAATGATTGATGTCTGTGCAGAAGCCAGATAAATCAAAAAGTCAGGCAGCACATTCTTGTTACAAATTATCCTCCGGATGCGTACCATAATACATCCGGTGTGTTGGACGGGAACTCGCACATTCAAGAGATAACATCCGTAAAGACGTGGAGGAGATGGGAAAATGAAAAGAAAAGCGTATGCAGGGCTGGCAGTTCTTCTGGCTGCAGGGCTGGCGGTTGGTCCCGCTGCAGGGGCGGTTTATGCTGCAGAGACGGCGCAGCAGAAGACCGAAGAGGATGGCAAGAAAGAAGGTGCAGCGGAGCAGGGGACGGCTGCGGACAATTCTGCATTTCAGACAAAAGACGGAGAAGAGCTTGCTGCCTATCTGGTAGACAATGACCAGACCGACGTTTTGCAGAAAGAACCTTCCGATGTCTCGACCGGCGAGTATCCGGAGAAATTTGATTTGAGGGACAAAGGGGTTGTGACGCCTGTGAAGTTCCAGAATCCATGGGGCACCTGCTGGGGCTTCAGCGCCATTGCTGCCGCAGAGACCAGTATTCTGACCAGCATGGGGAAGACCTATGAGGAGACCGGTCTGGATCTGTCGGAACACCATCTGGCATGGTTTACCAGAACCTATATCAATGACGGCTCTTCCCAGGACGGGGAAGGCGTCCACATGTATGAGGATTTCAGCGGGAATGAGCTCAATACCGGCGGATTTGCTTTTCTTGCGACATCACTTTTCTCATCCGGCATTGGTGTTGTGGATGAGGAGACGGTTCCCTACAGAGGAAAGAACAGCAATACAGAGGAGTCCATTCCCGGATTCAACTTCTGCTACAGCACGGATGATGACTGGAGTCTTCCGGATGAGTACAAGTTTATTCAGGCGTATGATCTGACCGATTCCTACGAGCTGGAATCTCCTGCTGTTTATTCCGATAATATGGGAGAGGCGGGAGAAGATCTCGTGTCAAGAGAGGATGCGTATCTTGGCTATGATCAGAGCGCCACAGACAACATGAAAGAGATGCTGATGGAAGGAAAGGCTCTTTCCGTGACCTTCTGTGCCGATCAGTATCAGCCCGACCAGGAAGATGGAGATCCCATTTATATCAACACCGCGGACAATAAATGGACGCATTATACCTATGATGGTGGGGTGCCCAATCATGCGGTGACCGTAGTCGGATGGGATGATACGATTCCTGCTGAGGATTTTCTGGATCATTCCGAAGATGTCTATGGTGACGGAACGGCACACCAGCCGGAAGGAGACGGCGCGTGGATTGTCAAGAACAGCTGGGGAGCAGATACGGAATCTTTCCCCAATCAGTACTCCTGGGGAGTTGAAAATGATCTGGGTCAGAGTACCGGTTATTTTTACATCTCCTATTATGACAGAAGCCTGTGCTACATCGAGGCCTTTGAATTTGACACATCGGATCATGACCGGGCAGCTTTTGCCATTGATCAGTATGATCTGATGCAGGCAGACCAGCAGGCCGGCTGGGTCAATGCGCACGAAATTTCGATGTCCAATGTATTCACGGCGGAGGTAGATGAGACGCTTGAGGCGGTCTCCTGCCAGACCAATGCAGAGAATACAGAGGTTGAGTTTGAGGTATATTTACTGGACGAAAGTGCAGCTTCGCCGGATGACGGAGAGCTGACTGCGGTAGTGGACGCAGCTTTTGACTATGCGGGATATCACAAGGTGAGTCTGCAGGAGCCGATATCCATTGCAAAGGGACAGAAATATTCCATCGTGGTGACAGAGCTGATCCATGCGGACGGACAGGATTACTACGGTATTACAACCGATATGGCTATGGGCAAGGAAGCAACGGATGCCTACAACAAAGAGGCCATGAGAGAACATCGTGACGAGGGATCTGCTTCGTGGGGAGACTATGAACTGCCTTACTACAGTGTGGGAGTGGTAAATCCCGGTGAGAGCTACGTCTATGTGGAGGAGCTGGGAGGCTGGTATGATTTTTCAGAGGTTATTCCGGCACTGCAGGAATATGACAGCTACAGCGGAATGGATTTTGACAACTTTCCGGTAAAGGGATACTGCGATCTGGTGAATGAGGAGGACGGAGTGATCGAGCTTCCTGATCTTGGCTATGCAGAGCCGGCCTCCTGGATCGATCCGGCGG
>CAVAJA010000340.1:0-2914 GCA_963588615.1 Lachnospiraceae bacterium
GCTACAACACCCACATTGAGCAGGGAGGTTCCAACGTTTCCGGCGGTCAGAAGCGCCTGTGCATTGCCAGAGCTCTTCTGAAGAACCCGAAAGTATTGATTTTTGACGATTCCACGAGTGCGGTGGATACTGCGACGGATCGCAGAATTCGCGAGGGATTGGCAAGTTTCATGCCGGAAACCACGAAGATTGTGATTGCACAGAGAATTTCTTCCGTACAGACCTGTGACCGCATTATTGTCATGGACGACGGATGTGTGAACGGATTCGGAACGCACGAGGAACTGCTGGCAGGAAATGAGATCTATCGTGAGGTATATGAATCTCAGAACGGAGCGGCAGCGGATGCAGATTTTGATCCGAAAAATTAGGACAGACGGTATCGGATGACACAGAACCGAACAAAGGATGTAAGAGAGGTAGAACAATGGCCCAGAATACGAGAAAGCTAAGAGGACCCGGAAATGGTCCAAGACGCGGAATGCCCATGGAAAAGGTGGAGAATCCGGGGAAGCTGATGGGGCGTCTCATGGGGATACTTTTTCATGATTACGGCATTCACATGCTGGTGGTGTTGGCCTGCATCGTGGCAACCGTGCTCGCAAGTGTGCGCGGAACGATGTTCACCAAGACATTGATCGACAGCTACATCACACCGCTGATGGGACAGGAGAATCCGGATTACGGTCCCCTGGCAAAAGCCATCCTGCAGGTGGCATGCTATTACGGCATCGGTGTCCTTGCTGCCCTTCTGCAGGCGCGGCTGATGGTTTATGTCACGCAGGGAACTATGCGGAACCTCAGAGAACAGCTTTTTGAGCACATGGAGAAGCTGCCGATTAAATATTTTGACACGAATGCACACGGCGATATTATGTCAATCTACACGAATGATATCGATACGCTGCGTCAGATGATCAGCCAGAGCATTCCGCAGCTGATGAACAGTGCGATCACCATTGTCTCGATTTTTGCCATGATGGTGGTACTGAATGTTCCGCTGACGATTCTGACCTGCATCATGGTGGCGGTGACGATGTTCCTGTCATCTCTTGCCACAAGGGTTTCGGCGAAAAACTTTGCGGCAAGACAGAGAGGACTCGGGGCGCTGAACGGCTTCATTGAAGAAACTATGGCCGGGCAGAAGGTGGTAAAGGTGTTCTGCCACGAAGAGGAGACCACAAAGGCCTTCGATGAGCTGAACGAGGCACTGAATGAGGTGTCCTATAAGGCCGAGGCCTACGCCGGAATCATGGGACCCATCAGTACGCAGATGGGCAATGCTTCCTATGTGCTGTGCGCGGTGGTGGGTTGTCTGCTCGCCATCAATCAGTATGCTGGGTTTACGGTCGGTGCACTCGCTTCGTTCCTTACCTTCAACAAGAATTTCAATATGCCTGTCAATCAGATTGCCATGCAGTTCAATTCCATTATCATGGCAATGGCCGGTGCACAGCGTATTTTCGCTCTGCTGGATGAGAAGCCGGAGGAAGATGAAGGATATGTGACGCTGGTAAATGCCAACATTCGAGAGAAGGAAGGCGCACCGGAGATTCCGGACAATGCTGACGAACTGGCGGATGCTGCGGCAGACGGAGCATCTTCGGCGGCGGAGGAGGCGCTGGCTGCAAGATATGAGATAACGGAGAGCAAGGAGAGAACCGGACAATGGGCATGGAAGCATGTGCATCAGGCAGACGGATCGGTCACCTATGTTCCTCTGCAGGGAGATGTTGTCTTTGGCGGCGTGAACTTTGGATACAGTGA
Source organism: Lachnospiraceae bacterium (assembly GCA_963588615.1). Lineage (GTDB taxonomy): Bacteria > Bacillota > Clostridia > Lachnospirales > Lachnospiraceae > CAG-791. The sequence continues at coordinate 1,768 of CAVAJA010000340.1, forward strand.
CGAAAAGATGGTGCTCCACGATATTGAGATTCATGCAGAGCCCGGTCAGAAGGTGGCGCTGGTCGGCTCTACCGGCGCAGGGAAAACCACCATCACGAACCTGATCAACCGGTTTTATGACATTCAGGAAGGCAAGATCCGGTATGATCACATCAATATCGGCAAGATTTCCAAAAAGGATCTGCGCAGATCTCTTGGCATGGTGCTGCAGGATACGCATCTGTTCACAGGTACGGTCATGGAGAACATCCGCTACGGCAGGCTGGATGCCACCGACGAGGAGGTAAAGCAGGCCGCGCGTCTGGCAAATGCAGACAGCTTTATCCGCAGACTCCCGAAGGGCTATGACACAATGCTGAGGGGCGACGGTGCAAACCTGTCCCAGGGTCAGAGACAGCTTCTGGCGATAGCGAGAGCTGCAATTGCGGATCCTCCGGTGCTGATTCTGGATGAGGCAACCAGTTCTATTGATACGCGGACAGAGAAGATTGTACAGGACGGAATGGATCGTCTGATGAAGGGACGCACCACATTCGTCATTGCACACAGACTCTCCACGATCCGCAATGCTGATTTGATTCTGGTGCTGGAGCAGGGCCGCATCGTTGAGCGCGGAAACCATGAACAGCTGCTGGAACAGAAGGGCCGTTATTATCAGCTCTATACCGGGAAACGTCCGGAACTGGCAGGTTAGACAACGGGCCGCTGATCCTTAATTAATAGAGGGAACATCGTCTGAGAAAGCTGTGATCGGCTGATGCAGACGATGTTTTTTTATCAACAGAAAACCGTTCAAGAGCGGGAAAAGTTTAATGAGCATAAATGTGCTATACTGATAGATGCTGTGCAGCTGCCATGATTGGAATGCGGCGGCCGCAGGTAAATGGACGGTACCCTGCGGGTAAGAAGGAAAAAAGGGCGGCACAGCCAGAGCGGAAGCCGAGGAAGGCAGTACCGGAGGATGGAGAAAATGGCAGGCAGATCAGAAAGAGATGCACGTTCCTATGCGCGAGGAAATTCCGGGCGGGGACGCGGGCAGCAGATGCGTGGGAGCAGGTCCGAATCTTACAGAAAATCCGAATATGAAACACGAGGCTATAGGGCGGATCGCGCCTCGGGCAGGCAGCAGCGTTCCGGGGAAATGGCT
>CAVAJA010000341.1:0-22284 GCA_963588615.1 Lachnospiraceae bacterium
ATAGAGAACTTTAAACGGCTGGGAGGTTATTCCCGCCACATATCCGGACGGGGCAGCTGGAAACAGTCCCTGGAAATCTGCCGGTATGTCAACCAGATGATGGAGGAACTGGTGGACGTAGATGCCATGGAGGCAGATGCCGATGAGGACATGCGTTTTCTGGGAAGGCTTGTAAAACGCTATCGGGAACTTCTGGAGCGTGGTGGTGCCATGGATTTTTCTTCCATACAGACAAAGACCTATGACATGCTGGTGCAGCACCCGGAGGTGCTTAAAAAGATCCGGGAGAGCATCCGCTATATCATGGTTGATGAGTATCAGGACACAAACTACATTCAGGAGCAGCTGGTATTTCTGCTGGCAGGTGATAAGAAAAACATCTGCGTGGTGGGAGATGACGATCAGGGGATGTACCGTTTCCGCGGTGCCACCATACGAAACATTCTGGAATTTCCTTCACGTTTTGCGGAAGGCGAATGCAGGGTGATCCACATGGAGACCAACTACCGGTCAGAACCCGGCATCATCGATTTCTACAATCGCTGGATGGAAAATGTGGATGGCATCAACCTGTTTAACTGGGATAAATACCGCTATGCCAAGAAGATACAGGCAGGCAAGAAGCCTTTACTTAAGGGTGCCTCTGTGTATTCCTGCGGCGGTGACAATATAGAGATTGAAAAAGAAGAACTGCTGCGGATGGTCAGGAGCCTTATGGTAAGTGGCAACGTCAGCAATTACAACCAGATCGCTTTCCTGTTCCGCTCGGTAAAGAGCGAGGAGGCAACCGAAATCGGAGCCTTTCTGGAGGCGAACGGCATACCGGTCTATTCACCGAGATCGGATATGTTCTTCGAAAGGGCGGAGGTCAGGCAGATCCTTGGCTGTCTTATCATGTGCTTTGCGAGTTACATGATGGACCTGAAGAAGAATCTGTTTAACCATAGGATTTCTGATGGACTTAGAACCTATTACATCAGCTGTCTGAAGGAAGCCCTGCCGCTGGCAAAAGCGGATCCGGCCCTTATGGTCTATGTGAACGATGTGAAGCAGCGAATCCAGGATCTGAAGGAAGAATCGGATTTCTGCCTGCTGGACATCTTCTATCGTCTGATCGCATCTGAGCCCTTTAAAGGGTATCTGCAGGCGAGCCTCAGCGACAATGTGACCGGAACCCGTGCAGCCAGAAACCTTTCAGAGATTTCCAGGATGCTGGCAAAGTATTCCTTCCTGCATGATATGCACAATGTATCTGCGGATAACAAGCTGGCCATGCCGGAGGAACTCTTCAACCTGTATCTGAAATATATGATTGAAGACGGCATCGGCGAGTATGAAGATGAGTCCGAATACGCACCCAGCGGCTGCGTATCTTTTATGACGATCCATCAGTCTAAGGGCCTGGAGTTCCCCGCCGTGGTGGTGGGTTCTCTTGGAAATGTGCCGAAGAGAAACAGCGATCCGCTGCTGTACAGCGCAGAAAGCCGCTTTTTTCATCGAAAGCCTTATGAGCCGATGGCGGATATCAAGTATTTTGATTTCTGGAGGCTTTACTATACAGCCTTTTCACGGGCCCAGAACCTGCTGGTGCTGGCTACGAAGAAAGCAGATAGTAAGTATTTTTGTGAGTACCTTGATAATCTCCCTGATATCCAGCAATTTACCGAAACATCTGTATTTGCAGATGTTAAGACCGTGAATTATAAGCATGTTTACTCCTTCACGTCCCATATCTCGGTTTATGACGGCTGTCCGACTCAGTATAAGTTCTATAAGGAGTATGGCTTCGCACAGAACAAAATGTTTCATACCTCTGTGGGCTCACTGGTGCACGCGACGCTGGAGGATATGAACAAATGCATCATTGCCGGCAGACAGGACCGTGTGAACGAGGCGACCATCCAGGAGTGGTTCAACCTTAATTATCAGAGCATGCAGGAACAGACCGGTTATTTCCTGACAGATGAGCAGCGGGAAAATGCCATTCAGCAGGTGATCAGGTATTTCCATCATCGGAAGGATGAACTCGGCCGTGTATGGCGGGCTGAGGAAGAGATTAATCTTGTGCTGCCGGATTATATCCTGCAGGGTGTCATCGACCTGATTGAAGGTCAGGGGGATACCGTAGAAATTGTCGATTACAAGACCGGACCGAAACCGGATATCGCCGGACACCCGGAGCGGGTGGAGCATTACCGGAAGCAGCTGGAAATTTACGCTTATTTGATTGAAAAGCGCTACGGCAAGAAGGTGCGCCGGATGCATCTTTACTATACGAACTGCCTAAACGGCGATCCGCTGATCACTTTTGAGTGGACCAGGGATGCGATTGATCATACGGTCGATGAGATAACAGCGACCATCCGAAACATTGAAAACAAGAATTTTGAAGGAAGCGTTACGAATTCCTATGCCTGCAATTTCTGCGATATGCGGTATGTCTGCGGGAAAGAATGAAATATAAGTGCCAGCTATTGAACAAAAAATTTGAACGCAGCATTTCGTTCGAGAGTATAAACGGCCTAACGCTTAAAGTATGAAGTTTTTTTGTGGCGGAAGAGTCTGGTTGAGAAAGTATAGAGAGAAAAGTTTATGACTTTATGTATCAAATGCGGAAAAGAAGCAGAGTCTTGTCTGTGTGAAAGCTGCCGGGCAGACACGGATATAGAAAGACTCTGTGAAGAAATCATAGAATATCGTCCGGGAGATGGCTCAAATCCTCTGTGGGAATCCATCTGCAGCGGGTTTAACAGCCCTTATAATTTCAGAAACCTGGTATTTGCATTAAGTGCGGATCTGCCGACTCCGAGAAAAGAATATCTCCGCGTCATGGCGATTGCCGGAGAATCTTCCAATGTCACGAAAGCCAGTCGTCCCTGGTTTTATGAAATCTATGATCAGATCAAAGATTCAGCTGAGCTTACGGAGAATGAAAAAAATCGACTTGCCGGCATGGCAGTCGGAGCCAGATATATGGACTACGATTACAAAGCGGCTGATGAGATGGCGTCCGTCCTGTGTGTATCGGAGAATATTCCCTGGCAGGCAAGTTATAATCTGGCAGAGTTTTATACAACGACGAGGCGATACGATTCCGCAGATGAAGTGATCGAAGAAGCTTTGACCCGTTTTGCCGATGATGCCTTTGTGGTTCAGACCATGCAAAACTGTGCGGAGAAAAATAACAGACAGAGAGAAAAAGCGGAAGCAGGAAAACAGGAGTATCTGCCAAATCCTAAAGAAAACAGGGATGAAGTACGGAAAAAATATATTGATTTTCTGGCGACGATAGGAATTGAAGCAACAACTCCGGCACCATCTTCCGGAAGAAAAGCAAAAGCTGTCATTCCGAGAGACCAGTATCCGGCTCCGGTAGAAACAAGAGATGCCGATTTTGATACCTTTGTAGCTTTTGACCTGGAGACAACCGGCAGAAGCTCGAAGATTGATTCCATTATTGAAATTGGAGCCGTAAAGGTAGTCGGCGGTCAGGTCATTGAATCGGCTGAATATACCTTTCAGGAGCTGGTGCAGCCACTGGATCACAAGAAGATTTCTGCGGAAATCACAGGTCTTACCGGAATTACCAATGAGGAAGCCTATTCGGCAAGACCAATATGGGAAGTCTTTCCGGACTTTATGAAATTTGCCGGAGATGCGGTTCTGGTCGGCTTTAACTGTATGACCTTCGACAGCCGGTTTATGGTCCGGGCAGGCCGGTACAGCAACTGGATTATAGAAAACAAGTACTTTGATGTGATGCGCTATGCGGACCAGTTTAAGGAGCGGCTTGGAATCGATGCTAAGAAAGTTTCTCTTGAAGATTTGTCCGAGAAACTGGAAATAGAAAATCCGCATGCTCACAGAGCCTTAGCGGATGCCGTTACAACGGCCGGAGTCTTTCTGAAACTTAAGCGCTTTGGCACGGGTGAGAACAATGCTTCGGTTGAGGATTTGCTATCTGATCTGGATGAATGGTGAAAAAGTTTTTATTAAGTCCTAATATGGACGGATTGTGTCCATGTCCGTTTGCTATGGTGTGAGGGAAGCAATGACAGAAGAGGAAAGGCTGGTGATTGATTGGATAAAAAAGTAGAAAGAATTATCAGTCTGTATAACCGGGTCGTGGACGGAGAAGTCCTGGTAAAAGCAGACGAGGCTTCTCGGTACGGAGTAAACGAGAAGTCCATCCAGAGGGATATCAATGATATCCGGGCCTATTTTGCGAATGATCCTGAGTCAAACCGTGAGCTGATCTATGACAGGTCAAAAAAAGGGTATGTACTGGTTCAGAATTCCAGGAAGACTCTCACCAACAGTGAAATTCTTACCGTTTGTAAGATCATGCTGGAGAGCCGTTCACTTGTAAAAGAGGAGATGTATCCCATCATTGATAAGCTTTTGCAGTGCTGCGTACCGTATAAAAATTATAAGCAGGTGGCCGAGCTGATCAGCAATGAAAAATTCCACTACCTGGAGCCTCATCACGGCAGGAAGTTTGTGGATGATATGTGGGACATCAGCAGTGCGGTTTATGAGCATAAGCTGATGCACATCCGATATCAGAAGCTCAAGGAACCGGACAAGGTGAAGCGTCTGATCCAGCCGGTGGGAATCATGTTCTCGGAATATTATTTTTACCTCTGTGCCTATATCTCCGCCAGTGAAGATACGCCGGATGTGGTAAAGCATCCCTTCCCGACTATCTACAGGATTGATCGTATCGCAGAGTATGAAATACTGGACGAGCATTTCAGAGTGCCTTATGCCGATCGCTTTCAGGAAGGAGAATTCCGTAAGAGAATCCAGTTCATGTTCGGCGGTGAACTGAGAACGATCAGGTTCAAATACAAAGGCCTGAGTATCGAGTCAGTCTTGGATCGCTTCCCTACAGCGGAAATCATTGACCATGATGAAACAGGCTGGACCATCAAGGCAGAGGTTTACGGCGATGGCGTGGATATCTGGTTGAGAGGGCAGGGCGACATCATCGAGATCATAGACGGAGGCAAAAAGTAATGTTTGACGACAACGGATTTATGGATTTTATGGGCTATCGGAATATGGTAGTCGAGGACAAAATCGAGGAGTGTCTGTCTGCCGCAAGGAGGGGTGAGACAGAAATCAGTATCGATCGAGGTGATTTGACGAATGATGAGGCAGAGTATCTACAGCGAGAGGTGGAGCGCAGGTTTAAGAATGGTTATTGAGGCTTCAGCAGACAAAAATTTATGGATAAATCAGAACAAAATGAAAAAATAGATAAGCTTGCCCGGGATGTTCTGCTTCTCTCCCGCAACACGCTGCTGGTGAATCTGCGCTTTTTAGATGCGGCGCTAAGTCAGTTCAAGCTATGGCCGATTGACACATCTACCCTGCTGACGGACGGCAGGAACATTCTCTATAATCCACGCCATATACTAAAAACCTATCGCTCCGCGCGGGAGATTCCGGTGCGGGATTATCTGCACATCGTGATGCACTGCGTGTTCCGACACATGTATATGGATCCGACACTGAACCGCCCTTATTGGGATCTGGCGTGCGACATTGCCGTGGAAAATGTGATTACCGAGCTGAATCTCAAGGCGGTCACTGCCGGCAGAGAGCGGCAGCAGGAAAAATACATCGCGGCAATCAAAAAAGACCTCAAATATGTTACCGCCGAGAAAATATATTCCTATCTGCGTCAAACGATGCCGGACCCGAAAAAAATTGCGGAAATACGCGGATACTTCTACGCAGACAATCACGAAATCTGGTACATGACGGCGGAGGAAATCGAAGTAGCATTCGGTATTTCAAATTCGGGAAACGGCGACAATTCAGCTGACGGTGACGGGAGACTGCACGAAGGCGAAGACGGTAGCATGACCGGTGTCAGTGCCGCAATGTCGGCAGTATGGCAGGACATCTCGGAGCGGATGCAGGTGGATTTAGAGACCTTCGGCAAGCAGCGGTGGCTCAACCCCGGCGCCATGACGCAAAATCTTGCCGCAGTCAATCGGGAGAAATACGACTATACTGCATTTCTCAAAAAGTTTGCCGTCATGGGCGAGACCATGCGGATCAATGACGATGAATTTGATTACATTTTCTACACCTACGGTCTGCAACTCTATGAGAAAATGCCGCTGATTGAGCCACTGGAGTATAAGGAAATCAAGGCAATCAAAGAATTCGTCATCGCCATTGATACCTCGGGTTCTACTTCGGGCGAGTTGGTGCAGAAGTTCGTGCAAAAGACTTACAATATCCTGAAATCCACGGAATGCTTTTTCACGAAAATCAATCTGCACATCATCCAGTGCGACGCGGATATTCAGGAGGACAGGAAAATCACCTGTCAGGAGGATTTTGACGAATATCTCAAAGCCATGCGGATTCACGGCCTGGGCGGCACGGACTTTCGTCCGGTGTTCGAATATGTGGAAAAACTGCGAGCCGAGAAGGAATTTCAAAATCTCAAGGGAATGATTTACTTCACCGACGGGTACGGTGCCTTCCCGGCGAAAAAGCCGGATTACGATACGGCTTTCGTATTTGTGGATGACGGGTACAACAACCCCGATGTGCCGCCGTGGGCCATCAAGCTGATATTACAGAAAGACGAAATATAGGAGGAAAGAAGCATGAGCAATGCAAGCGATTTCATCATTGAAGACGGCGTTCTGAAAAAGTACAAAGGCAAGGGCGGCGATGTTGTTATTCCGGATGGTGTAACCGCCATTGGCGACAATGCGTTCTACGGCTGCAGCAGCCTAACGAGCGTCACCATCCCGGAGGGGGTAACAAGCATCGGTGACGGTGCGTTCGCGGACTGCAGAAAGCTGACGAGTGTCACCATCCCGGAGAGTGTAACCATCATTGGCGAAAAGGCGTTCAACTGGTGCAAGAGCCTGACGAGCGTCACCATCCCGGAGGGGGTAACGAGCATCGGTGACAGTGCGTTCGCCTTTTGCAACAGTCTGACGAGCGTCACCATCCCGGAGGGGTTAAAGTGCATCGGCGACAATGCGTTCGCCTTTTGCAACAGTCTGACGAGCGTCACCATCCCAAAGGGCGTGACAGGCATCGGCGTCAGTGCGTTCCAGTATTGCCTCAGCCTGACGAGCATCACGATCCCAGAGGGTGTAACCGTCATTGGGAAAAATGCGTTCTCTCAGTGCAGTGGCTTGACTGGCGTCACCATTCCGGATAGTGTAACGAGCATCGGTGACTATGCATTCTCCGGCTGTGGCAGCCTGACGAGCATCGCCATCCCGAACAGCGTAACGAGCATCAGTGACGCTGTGTTCAAGAATTGCGGCAGCCTGACGAGCATCACGATTCCGGAGGGGGTAACAAGCATCGGCGACAGTGCGTTTTACGATTGCGGCAGCCTGACAAGCATCATCATTCCGAACAGCGTGACGAGCATCGGCGACAGTGCGTTCGGGGAATGCATAAAGCTGATGCAAATCTCAGTTCCGCATCCCGACTGCAAAATCGGAAAAAGCCCGTTCGGGGAACGTTTCCCCGTAGGATTGGCACTCTGCGTGAAAGACTGGTATATGCGCTTCACGGACGGCGACCTGAAAAAATATGTGCTTAACGAATCCGTCTGGTCAAAGCTTGATTCCGACTTGCAGGCGGAAATCTATATGGACCGTCAATCGAAAGCATTGCTCGCAAGCTATATGAAAATAATAAAAGAACCGGATGTGTTTGGGGAGGCAATCCTTTCCCGCATTTCGGAGAAGGCTTCCGCAAAGGGATGCAATTGCGCGGCAGGCTTCCTGAGTGCCTTCGGCGAAACGGCAGCATCCGATCAGATTGTACGCCGGCTGTATGAGGCATTGAAGCCGCTGAAAGCCGCAAAAAAGGCGCTGAAAACCATCGAAGAGAATGCCGCACTTATGGCAAGAATGAATCCCGAAACGGCGAATACCCTCAGCGAATCCGAACAGGCCGTGACAGATATCCTGCAGTCGGAAAAGAAGTCCGCGTTTTCCATTGCAACCGCTGTGAAAGAAGACTACAGCCTCGAGTTTTCCGATTTGCCGAAGGTGAGCTTTGCGGATGGTGCGCAGGCACCGGATTACGTTATGGGCTATCTGTTCACCGCACACGAAAAAACGGGAAAGGATGGATATAGCATCGGCGTTGTCTCCGCTTATGAGAATCCGGGCGTATGTGAGAATGCGCAAAAGGTGCTGACATTGCTTGACCGGAAAAGTCTGCAAAATGCGCTGCTGGAGCTGGCAGACGAAAATCTCGGGCTCAGCGGTCACAGCAAAAAGATGTATCTGGCCTATCCCCTTTGCCGCTATGCCGATGACGACACCATGAATGAGCTGCTTAAGCGCGCACCGAAATGGCGCAGCAGTGTTTCGGGCAACAATGCGCCGCCGCTGCTCACCTTCCGTAAGGCCTGCCTTTACAGCGAATGCCGTGCCGTGATTGTATTTGCGGACAAATACGGCGATCTTAACGAATATGCACGCATCCGCGGGACAGATGCGCAGACGATTCGCGATACGGTGCTGGCGAATTTCGGCTTTGATCCGGCGGGAAAGAAACAGTACAATCTCGGCGGCACGACAATCATCGTTACGCTGGAGAAGGACTGCTCGCTGAGCCTGTTCGATACAAAGAACAGCAAGGCGGTAAAATCCATTCCGAAGCGCGGAAATGATGAGGCACTTGTAACTGCCGCAGCGAAGGATTTTTCCGATCTCAAGAAGAATGTCAAAAAAGTTTTGAATAACCGATTTGCCCAGCTCTTCTCCGACTTCCTGGAGGGAACAAAGCAAAGCGCGGAAAACTGGGAGAAGGCCTATATCGGCAACCCGCTGTTGAGAACCGTGGCCAATATCGTCGTCTGGCAGCAGGGAAAGAAGACCTTTATCCTGCGGGACGACAAGGCAATCGATGCGGACGGAGCGCCGTACACCATCGGAAAGATGCCGATTCAGGTGGCGCATCCGATGGAAATGACGCAGAAGGATCTGTCGGCATGGCAGGCCTATTTCGTGAATCATTCTCTGAAGCAGCCGTTTGAGCAGATTTGGGAGCCGATTATCCGCCCGGAGGATGTGCACGAAGACCGCTATGCCGGCGTGCCGATTCCTTATTTCCGCTTCCTGAAGCAGGAAAAGCACGGTATTTTTGTGGAGGATTATGATTTCCACGCTGAAATTATCATTTCATTTGAGGAATGCGACGCGGATGTGGAACGCTTGGATTGGAGCCGGCACGATATTTCACCCGACGACCGCTTTGAGGTCAGGAAATTCCGGTTTGAGAAATACAGCCGTCAGGTGAATCACATCGTAGCCTATCTTGACAGAGTGAGCATTTATAACCGCATTGTCAATGACGACGTGACCGTTGCGCAGTATCTGCAAAATCTTACGCTTGCGCAGGTGTCGAAATTTATCGAGGTTGCATCGCAGAATAATTGCCCGAACGTCAGCGCGATTCTGCTTGAATACAAGAACGAGCACTTCGCCGACTTGGATCCCATGGCGGAATTTACGCTGGAGGACTGGTAAGAAAGTGCAGCCGCCGTGCCGAGCAGTACGCGAAAGATAATAATATTCCGTTCGTTGCGGATTAAGGAGAATATACCGTGGATGAAACCATTATTGACAATCATCTGAAATACGAAAACTACAAGGAGCAATTTCGAAGATTGAACAAGGCCCTTGCCAACGGATTTAATTTAGAGGCTATGTTCATCGAATACGCGATTGTGGAAGACCGCACAGAATCAATCCTGCGTCACGGTGGATATTGGGCCGCATATCTGAAAAAACGCGGTAATGGGAGAGACGCAACCCTTAATTCCAAGATCTCATATATTCAGCGCAAAATCCAAAGCGGAGATAAGCTGTTGGCAAAGTATTTTTCAAACGATCTGCTCGACGGAATACTTGCGTGGAAAGAGGAGCGGAATCGGCTGATTCATGCTCTGCTGATGCAGCAGCTTGCTCACAATGAGGTGGCCGGTATTGCCGAACAAGGCAATGAACTGGTGAAGACGCTGCGTTCCCGCTCCGCCGGCTACAATCGGGCAATTGAGAAAACTAAGGTGACACAATGAACATCAAACAGGCCAAAGAACAGATTCAAAACGCCATCACGGCGTATTTTACCAAAGACGATTTCGGCAATTATATACTGCCCGTGGAACGCCAGAGGCCCATCTTTCTGATGGGTCCTCCGGGCATCGGCAAGACCGCCATTATGGAGCAGATTGCCTCGGAGCTGGGCGTGGGGCTTGTCAGCTACTCCATGACGCATCATACCCGCCAGAGCGCTTTGGGACTGCCGTTCATCGAAAAGAAGGTCTACGGCGGCGTGGAGTACAGCGTATCCGAGTACACCATGAGCGAAATCATCGCCTCGGTCTACGATATGATGGAGCAGACGGGGCTTTCGGAGGGCATTTTGTTCCTGGACGAAATCAACTGCGTTTCTGAAACGCTTGCTCCCGCGATGCTGCAGTTTCTGCAGTACAAAATCTTCGGGCGGCATCGCGTACCGGAAGGATGGATTGTGGTTACTGCCGGTAACCCGCCGGAGTATAACAACTCCGTGCGCGAGTTCGACATCGTCACCTGGGACCGCCTCAAGCGCATTGATGTGGAACCTGACTATGATGTCTGGAAGGAGTACGCCTATAAAAAGGGCGTGCATCCCGCCATACTGACCTATCTCGACATCAAGAAAGACGATTTTTATAAAATCGAAACCACCGTAGACGGCAAGCACTTCGTCACCGCACGCGGATGGAGCGACCTGTCCGATATGATGCGTTTGTATGAACGGAACGGCATTGCCGTGAACGAGATGCTGATCTCGCAGTATTTGCAGAACCCGAAGATGGCTAAGAACTTTGCCATTTATTACGATCTTTTCAAAAAATATCAATCCGATTATCAGGTGGACACGATTCTCGCGGGAAAGGCGTCGGAAGAAATCAAGTCACGCGCGAAAAACGCCAAGTTTGACGAGCGTCTGGCACTGCTGGGGCTGATATTAGATGCCGTTACGCAGGAGCTTAAAAAGGTCACGCTTACGGAGCAGTCGCTGACAAATCTGCTGGGAATTTTGAAAAATGTCCGCATGGAGCTTACAAAACCCGGCACGGATGCCGCTGCCGCTCTGCAAAACCAGATTGATGCGCTGGAAAAGAAAATCGAGACGGGCAAACGTGCATCCACTCTGTCAGCCGATGAAGAATACGCCTGCCGCAGTGCCATGGCGGTGCTGAAAGATATGTCGGTCATGCTGAAAGAAAAAGCACCTGCCGATAATGCGGCGGCTTTCAAGCTGATTAAAAAAGCCTTTGATGACCGTACCAAGGCGCTTAAAAAGCTCTCGGACGATGCGGGAAAGCAGCTTTCCAACGCCTTCGTTTTCTGCGAAGAGGTGTTCGGCGACGGGCAGGAGCTGCTGATTTTGGTGACTGAGCTGACCATCAGCTGCTACGGTGCACATTTTATTAGCCGCTACGGCTGCAAGGAGTATTTTGCCCACAACAAGGAGCTGCTGTTCTACGAACGGCAGAAGGAAATTATTGCGGAGTTGGAAAATCTGGAATTGTAAATATATTCGGAAAAGGAGAGGTGTAAACAATGGCCTTTGTAATTGAAAATGGGGTGCTAAAACAGTATCTTCCGGAAGAAGAAGTGACAACGGTTATTATTCCTGAAGATGTAGCGTGTGACGGAGGAGTGCTGGACTTTTTTGTGGATAATGGTTTAGGACCAATTGTTATGGAGGTCTGGAAAGACGGAAAGTGGTGTAGAAAATGATTGAAGAAAACAGAAGAAAAGAATTATTTGAAGAAATGTGCAACTTTTTTGATCAAAATGGAGGAATTGATCCATCATGGCAGGAAGCAATAGATAATATATGTCCGGACGATTCCTTCGATGCTTTAGATATATGCGTCGGGAAAATATGCGCGGAATGGGGTGGCACTTCAGAGGCAAGAGGCATATTGGAAATGATCGGTGCTACAGAGGATGAAGTGGAGACATTAATTGCTGCGGACTCGGATTTTTATTATTGAAAATCGACTGATGGATTTTTCATGAACGTGGAGAGGGGGAGAAAATGCTCAAATACATGAAGCCGTTTAAGACAGACGCTATTCCACGCGTCTTGCTTATCGGCAACGGGATCAATCGTGCCTTTAATTCTTCCGATTGGGATAAGCTGATTCAGAATATGGCTCAGAATGACAGAAAAGAGAATTGGGATAGTATAAAGAACCTGCCGTATCCGTTGATGGCGGTTGTGGCCACAGGCGATCGAATAGATGCTGCATTAAAAGAGCAGGCAAAAACGATGTGTATCGGTGAAGTATCCGGAAATCAGGCAGAGCTCATGCAGGAAGTAGTCAAGATTGATGCGGATGCAATCTTGACTACCAACTATACCTATGAGATTGAACAGGCATTAAATGACCAATTTCACATATCTCCCGGCAAAACGTCAAAGTATCGCTGCAAGACATGTGTGGATAAATCGAAAAAGGATTTGACCGGCTTATATCAGTATATGAATATTACGGTTGGTGATAAAAATTTCCCAATATGGCATATTCACGGTGAAGCTGCGAAATACGATTCAATGATCATCGGTCATTACTATTACGGGAAATTATTGTGCAGTGTAGAAAAATATGCAGCTGAGACAATCAGACGATATAAAATCGCTGAGAGACAGCAGGGGGAATTTTATCCTCGCAGCTGGGTGGACTATATTCTGTTTGGGGATGTTTACATCGTTGGCTTAGGTATGGATTTTTCAGAAATGGATCTTTGGTGGCTGATTAATTGTAAGAAAAGGAATGGCAAGGGAAAAATCTATTATTACGAGCCAAATTTAAACTTTGAGAAAAAGATATTGATGGAAACGTATGGAGTAGAACATATCAATCTCGGTGTGAAGGATGATTATCGGGGATATTATTCCAGAGTGTTTCAAGATATTTCAAATCGAGAATAGGAAGAAATTTTAAACGTAACTTGCAATTTGCAGAAGAGTTATTTTGATAGTCGAAGGACAAAATACAAGTATGGTGTATGATTCTGGGAAAATGAGCACTAGGTAATTTAACGATTAAGGAAGAGGTGTAGATATGCCTACTATGACAAACCCTGAAACAGGGGAAACAAAAGAAATTTCCATGGAAGAATTCATGAAAATGGTAAGTCAGGGGGGCAGCTCTGTTGGAATTCAACAGGTTGTTACTGACAAAGATGGTAATAAGCATGTAACAGATATATACGGAAATATGTCTAGCATGAACGATGGCCTCGATAGATCGGTCAATATATTCTGTGATAAAAAAGCATTTAACGCTTTTATTTACGCAGCAATTATGGATATCAAGAAGGCTAATGAAGAAGACTATGATGAAACTGCCGATGAAGGATACGATCCTAATGATAAGAATTATGTGATGACTGTAGATTTTACAGATTCGGCAATGACATGTGTACTTACATGTACAGATGAAAAAGTGGAGCTGTGCTTCTACACTCGAGATGAGAGAAAATCGAACAGTAGAGTCGATCAGAAAAGCGAATGGGGAGTTGACGCAGAGGGCCATGTTAATATTACAGGCGAGGATCTTCAAAATGATCCTACTTCTCTGTATTTCCTCTCGTTCAGACAGATGAGAAGATTTCTTCGCAAAACGGGGAAGCTGGCAAAATTAAAAGAGTTAGGGAATAAAGGCACGGGGGTTATCATCTACGGGCAAGATAAAGGTGAAGGTTTGGACGCAAAGATAGTTCGCGGCAGAAATCGCCCTGATTTGCCATGTAACGTCTTCCTTCTTGGCGAACAGATGATGCGCCCATATCCTGATGAATTGATGACAAACATGATGATGTCAAATATGTCCCTAGAGGATAAAATTACTGCTGCTGAGGGCGGAGACCCTGACTGTATGGAAAGCCTTGCACAGGCATATTTGAATGGCGATGATGTTGAACAGGACTTTGAAAAATCTGCTTATTGGTGGGAAAAACTTGCAGAAACTGAAAATGCAATTGGACAGTTTAATATCGGTCTTCATTATGCTAAGGGCTGTGGCGTAAAGCGGAACTTTGAAAAAGCAGCAGAATGGATGCAGAAAGCTGCTGATAATGGGGACGAGGATGCCCCGAACGTTGCAAAAATGTATAAGGAGATGTCAGATAATCTTCAAAAGGCACAGGCAGGTGATGTTAAAGCACAAGCAGTGCTTGCAAAAGCATATATGCAGATTGGGGGCTCGTTAGAACAATTTGGTCCTGGAAATGATTACGAAGAGTCCTTTAGGTGGTCAAAAAAAGCTGCTGATCAGGAAGATTTAGATGCAATGTATTGCCTGGCTCTCTGCTATGAGCACGGAAGAGGAACTACTATTAATCCAACCAAAGCGGCTATGACATATCAGAAAGCTGCTGAACTTGGACATGCTCCTTCACAGTGGAACCTAGCGGTTTGCTATCTCAATGGTCAGGGATATGAGCGAAATGAAGCTAAGGGATTATCCTGGGCATACGAATCAGCAGCTCAAGGCTATGACTTGGCAATTCAGGGCCTTGAAAGACAGGGCAAGACTATTCCGCAAATTATCGAACGCTTCTCGGATGACGAAACCGGTGTGTCCTTGGAAGGTACTCAGTATGAGGGACGGGCTGACAGGTGTGAAAGAATCCGCGCCGGTATGGAACTCACCTATAAAATCGTTAAGGATAAAAATGGTGATGATGCGCTCGAATGCTTCTATAATGGCGGGTCAGTAGGATTACTTTCTAAATGGGTGGTAAGCGATGTTATAGCTCTTCTTAATTTGAATAGAATATCCCTTACAATTAAGGTTAAGAGCTGCATACCTAAATCACAGAGAGGAACAAGGGCCAGAAATGCAGATGTTCATCTTCATTTGACCATCAAAGAAAAGAAACCGGAAACTCCTGAAGAACGTGCTGCAAGACTGGAAAAAGAACGCTTAGCGGCAGAAAAAGCTAAACGTGAAGCTGAAGAGGCAAAACGTAAGGCCGAAGAACAAAAGGCAAGACAGGAAGCAGAGAAAAAGCAGTATGAACTGAATTTGGCTTCATGGAAAGAACGTTGCTCTGATATTAAATCTCAGAGAGATAAGAAAGTGGAAGAGCAAATTCAAATCGAGAAGTCAAAGCTGGAGGCTGCAGCAAAAACCAGGCACGATGCAGCGGTAGCATTGAATCAAGGCGTAATCGATGAGCAGACAAAACGCAAATCAGATGCAGAACAGTTACTTGCCACACTCGGATTCTTTAAATTTAGTGAGAAGAAATCACAGAAAGCAATTATCGAGGATTCTGAAAAGAAAGCAGCTGATGCAAGAGCGGCTATTTTAGTTGCTGAGGATGAATATAAAGCTTCAAGTGCATCCTCTTTGGCGAATGCGAAGAAGAAAGAGCACTCTATCCGGTCTGGTATAGAGAAAGAACTTCCATTGCCAGCTGAGCCGGAAATGCCTGCTTTCATGCAAGCAGCGAAGCCAGTTATGACGGCTACACAAACCGCAAACCAGGGATATAAAAGAGCAATTTTGAATTTCCTTGCAAATGGCGGAGCTTATACTCTTACGGAACTTATGGAAAATGTGCCTGAAATTTCTGATTTGAGTAATCAGAGGGTAGCAGCTATTGTTCGGCAAATGTTTGAATCTGGAGACTTGAAACGTGAGGAAATAAAGAGAAAGGCATTCTTCTCTTTGGCATAAAGCACGTGGATTTAGCTGAGGGAGATACCTTTTAGGCATCTCTCTCATTTCCCATGCAATGGATACAAAAATATAAAAGGCGGGAATTTATCATGCAGGAAAATTATGAGCTGGTGCAGCGAGGATTTCGGATTCTGGTAGCATCGCTGTCCGGATATATAGGGCAGGAATTAAACAAAACCTATAAAAATAAGTGGTGGGATGAAGTTTTAGACACTCTCTATGACCAGCGGGATCTCCCGTACTCAGGTACTTACGGAGAATTACTGGATTCGCTGGACATTGCAAACTGTATCCGCCTGATCGACCGCAAGTGGAATGATGTTTTCAGGGATGTTCTTCCGCAGGATTGCCGTACCTGGGCCAAGGAACTGATGGGCGTCCGGAATATTGTCGCTCATATCGGGCAGCAGGATCTGGAACAGCCTATGGCGGAACGGGCTCTGGATACTATGGCATTGCTCTGCAGGGAAATTGATTTTGAGGGTGCGGAGGAAATCCGGGATATTTATAAAGAAGTTCGTGCCAGGGCTGAGGGTATGTACAGACCGGAGCCTGTTCCCTTCACCGGTCTTGCACAGCCGGCATCTGATTCTGTTCGCGGTGAGCTGACAGAGGGAAGCCTTCTTAAACTGGTAGGAACCGATGTGGTGCAGAAAACGACGTTGACTAGAAAAGTTACCTATGGCGGCAAGACAGTGGTTTATCCCGTATACCGTGTCCGCCTGGATGCCCTTTATTACAATGATCAGAATGACCGCATTGCAACCTGGATCACAAGGTATGAGTCAGAGAACGGCAGGGAGGCACTGAGCGGTCTTAATATAGAAATCTATAACCGGATCATCGAGAACTTTATTGTCGAGAGTAATCCGGATGCCATCGTAAAGACACAGAAAAATATCACACTGGTTGGCCAGCGGGAACCCGGTGTGACACTTGCGGATGGGCGGATTGTAGATGGCAACCGGCGTTATACCTGTCTCCGCAGGATTCAGCGTGAAAGTCAGGCACCCGTGTATTTTGAGACGGTTATCATGGATATGGATATCCGTGAAGACAGGAAGCAGATCAAGCTTCTGGAGCTTGCTATTCAGCACGGCGAGGAGAAGAAGGTTGATTATGACTTGATCGACTACGCTGTGGGAACCTATCGGGATGTTGTGCAGACGGGGCTTCTTACTGTTGAGGAATACGCTTCAAGTACCAATGAAAGTATAGCGGATGTCAAGAAGAGAATTGAAATTGCCGGTATGGTCAGTGAATTTCTGAATTACATGAAATTGCCGGAACAGTACCATGTAGCAAGAGAGTTCCAGGTGTACAGCCTGTTTCAGGAAATGATGGCACTTCTTCGGCAGCTGGATGAAGGTGGAAAACAACAGCTGAAGGTTATCGTTTTTAACAATGCCATGATGCATGCCATGCCGGATCAGAGAAAATTTATCCGTGATATCAAGAGCCTGATCAAAAATGGCACATATACAGCCTATTTTGAGGATCAGCGGAAATGGAAACAGGCTATTCAGGAGAAGTTTTCCGCCATCGAAGTACGCAGCAAGGCAGACGTGGATAGGTTTGCTGAAGACAATGCCGCCATTACAGAAGAATTGCAGATGTCCATGGAGCGGGCTCTGCTCAGATCCCGTTCCCAGCAGCTGAAATCAAAGCCGTCAGAGAATGTCTCCAAGAGCATTTCACTGCTGATGGAGGTGGATTCCAGACTGTTTGGCAGAATGAATAATGAAGAGAAAGAAACTTTAAAGGCTGAGCTTGATGAACTGGCAAAGATCGTTGATGGATTCAGAAAACTCCTTTAAACCGGTGACAGGATATGGATGTAAGGACAATAACGATTGATTCAATCGGGCTCTCCAACCGTTCACAGAATGCTCTTCACAGGGCGGAAATACATACAGTTGGAGATATGCTTGGGTATACGGAGGAATCTTTAAATGAGATCCGCAACCTGGGCAGTAAGTCCGTTGAAGAGGTCTTAAAAAAGATAGAAGAGTATAAAAAAATTGACGAGGCAGGCGGACTTCCGGATGAAGAGCCGGCGACTCAGGCTCTGACTATTTTTGAGATGCTGGGCAGACCGGAATATCATGACGCAATCCTGAAATATGTCAGGGCCAATGATAAGGATGTTTGTCAACTGGGAATTTCAAACAGACCGATTAACCGGCTGCTTAATAAGGGGCTGGAGAAACTGAGCGATATTATCTTTATGACCAGATCAGAGCTGCAGAAGTTTCCGTCTATGGGAACCGCATCTGTGGAAGAGATTATGTCGAAGATTAATGACTATCTATCTGCAAATGAAAGCAGGCTGATGGCTGTATGCACAGGGGACGAGTCGGCGCTGGTGAACGATGAGGCAATTCGAGATCTGATCTTGAAACAATACCAGGAAATCGGCTTCGGCGGGCTTAGCTTTAACGAGATGAAGGAGCGGCTTCAGCTTCCGGAATCCATTACCGATGAACGGCTTAAAAAGATCATCGGCGGACTTCTGGCGTCCGGAAATCTTGAGTATGTCGATTTCCGCTGCTACAAAATCTACGGCAGATTTGCGGACTGTCTGGAGCACTGTGCAGGTATCAGTGAGCGAAGCAGGGATTTTATTCGAAAGAGGCTGCAAGGCAGGACTCTGGAGGAAATTGCTCAGGAATATGATCTTACCAGAGAAAGGGTACGTCAGATCGTAAAAAAGGATGCACAGAAGGTTTCTGACTGGTATACGATGTCTACCGGAATGACTTTGTTTGATGAGGATTATTACCGGTATTTCTACAGCACCTATGCCTTTGAAAAAAAGGACGCCATCGAATGGTTCGGTATGACCGCGGATATCTATAATTACTTTTCTATGATGGATGTAAAAGGCGGTACGAAAGATCTGCAGTCAGCTCTGGAGGATCACAAAGGACTTGATGCAGGACTTCGTCTTAAAATAAAGAACTATCTCAATAGAAATAAAATATATGTGGATGGCATCTGGGTGGAAAAGCATCGCTCTGATTTTGAGGAGTTGGTTGTCAGAAAGTTTTGTCAGAATGATGTCTCTTTTAATGACTTCGCTCGGATTTACAATGAATTTCTGGAAGAAGAGGAAATTCCGTTTGATGAGGATATCTATTATACCGAGGCTGTTTACAGAAGCAGGAAGAATCATCTTTCCGATGCCCGGTATCTGCTGTGGAAACAGAATGAGCAGATCCGGTATTATGATATTGAAGGCCGTGACTTTGCCGAACTGCTGGATGCACTGAATCTTGAGTCCTACGAGAATATTGAATTGTCTACATTGAAGTTTGTAGAGGAATATTCGGAGATTTTGGCCAAGTATGATATACGGGATCAGTATGAACTTCATAATCTGCTGAGAAAGATCGTTCCGGAAGGCAGCTATCATGACTTCCATTGCGGCCGGATGCCGGAGATTAAATTCGGCACATTCGATCGTGATGAGGCGATTTTGGATATTCTGATTGATAATGCCCCGATCAGCGCGGCAGAACTTTGCGCACTTATTCACGATGAATATGGTTATGACCCGGTGGTGATTCAGGCCAACTATCTGCAGAATTTTGCAGAATACTATCACCAGGGCACATACACGATCGATCAGAAGGCCATGCCGTCAGAACGTAAGGCAGTACTGCAGGTTGAGCTTACCGAGGATTTCTACTATATCGATGAGGTCAGAAAAACCTATCGCAGATTGTTCCCGGATGCAGATATGGAGGAGATCAATCCGTACAATCTGAAACTGATGGGATTTATAGTGCTTTCCAGATACGTAGTTCAGAACCATGCTTCTCTGGAGGCATTCTGCGAGGATATTCTGACACGTGAGGATATTATAGACATTACTCCGTACCGAAAGCGGTTCGTTTACATGCAGATGTTCTCACAGAAACTGATGGAGTTAAAACGAAACCTTCAAATTATTGAATTTGAACCGAACCAGATCATTAACTTTCGGAAGCTGGAGCGGTCCGGTGTCAGCCGGGAGATGATCCAGGACTTCTGTGATGCGGTATATGATTTTGTAGGAGAAGGCGCATATTTCAGTGCACGGTCTCTGAAGCAGGACGGCTTTGAGTCAGAACTGTATGATCTTGGATTTTCTGACTGGTTCTATGGGAATCTGCTGATCTCTGATGAGCGATTCTCATTCGGTCAGATGTTTGGAAATATCATTCTGTATAAGGGCAGTGAGAATATTACAGCCAGGTCTTTTGAGACAAACCTGATCAGAGCGTACGGCAGTATAGATACCTATGATCTGTTGACAGAACTGACTGACCGGTATGGCTGCAAGATTTCTGAACATATGGATGTGGTTTATAAGATCCAGGGTACGGAAATTTACTATGACAGGATTCTGGACAGGCTTTATGCAAGCTACGATGTATACGATCGTGAGTTGGATAGAACGGAGGGTATCTGATATGACGACAGAACAGAAAGATAACCTCCTGGTGGAGGTTGAGAAGCTTCACAAACGCCGGATGCTGGCGGATACAGTTGGACCGGATTATTATGAGCCGGGTCTGATGGAACATCTTGACCAGTCTGATGGAAACTATGATGAGATGACTGGCGAGCTGGTCCTACATTTTGAATCCAGAGGTACCCGATACGATGGCCGGACTGAGCAGATTGAAAAGGTAAAGCTTGGAGACGAGGTGAGGGTTACTCGTGATGAGGAGAATCCGTTTAATCATAACAATTTTTTGCTGCTGACCGGAAAAGGGAAAGACATCGGCTGCATGCCGGCGGAACTGTGCAATGTTATCGCACCTCTCTATGACGAAGGTACTTTGATTTTTGAAGGCGCCAGTGTCAGCTTCGTTGAACCAATCTCAAAGAGGAGCAGGCATGCCAAGCAGGCGGTGCTGTTTGTGGAATTAAGGGCTAAAGTTCAGATGGGGCAGAGTTGAAGATTGAGAATGGAGGGAATAATATAGATGCCTGATAAAATAAACGAAAAGCCGAGAATCGTAAATTCGCATGATATCACAATTGATAAGGAATATGTCCAGTGGATACATGATATAAAACAACGATATCGTAATTCACAGATAAAGGCTGCTGTGAAGGTTAATTCCGAACAGTTACTTTTCAATTGGCAGTTAGGCAGAGACCTCGTAGAACTCGCGACAGAAGAAAAATGGGGAAAAGGAGTAGTTGAGCAAGTTAGTCTGGACTTACAGGCGGAATTCCCTGGGGTAAAGGGATTTTCAGCGCGAAATCTATGGTTTATGAAGCAATGGTATTCCTTTTATACTGTAAACAATGAAACTGCTGAGCTTATAGAGAAACTTGAAAATAGCATAAATGCGAATAACAAAAAACTGAATCAAGTTGCTTCAGAAATTTGTGAGACAAAACTGAATCAAGCTGCTTCAGAAAATCCATTTCCTACGGTTTTTGCTTATGTGCCATGGATGCACCATATTCTTATAGTACAGAAATGTAAAACAATCCCGGAGGCGTTATTTTATATCAAAAGAACAGTAGAGGAAGGATTGAGCCGCAACGCATTAGATAACAGCATTCGCGCGGATATGTATCATACGATGGGTGCGGCTGTTACGAATTTTAAGGAGCGACTTCCTTTGCCACAAGGTTTGCTGGCACAGGAATTATTGAAAGAAAACTATGATCTTGGTTTTATTACGCTTCCCGAGAAATACGATGAGACTGCCTTAGAAGATGCCATAGAAAAACGAATGACAAGATTTTTGTTGGAACTGGGTGAAGGCTGGGCTTTCGTGGGAAGGCAGAAAGAAATAATTATTTCCGGAAAAACCAGAAAAATTGATTTGTTGTTTTACCATATTTATCTGCGATGTTATGTGGTACTCGAGCTAAAGGCAAAACCCTTTGATCCAGAATTCGCCGGCAAACTAAATTTTTATGTAAATGCTGTAAATGAGTTTGTAAAAAAAGATAGCGATAATCCAACGATAGGTCTGCTGATCTGCAAAGATATGGATCGTACTGAGGTGCAGCTTGCATTTCAGGGAATCACAACATCGATGGGTGTTGCCACATATGACAATGTAAGAATAAAGGAAATACAGGAATATCTGCCTACCGCCGAACAAATTCAGCAACAGGTTGAAATAGCAGAAGAAGAATATAAGATGAGATTACATGAAAAAGATGGCGAATAACGAACTCGTAAACAAGCTTATGGTTTTTTAAGGGAATGTGGCTGTTAAGCAAAGTAAATTGCATTTATCAATTGAAGAGTTTCTGCATTTTGACATTGACTGTCTTAATGCCGAGACTCTTATTTTTTTGCTCAAAAGGTTACAAATAACCTTGACAATACTCAGCAGATGAATCACCGATATCCTTAAAAGCCGACTTTATTTTGTCGCTTTGCGAGCTGATCGTAGGCAGCAAGACTGGCCTGGAACCGGTGGAGAAGACCATCATCGACCGTTGCGTCCGTATGGTTTATCAGGAATATCTTGAGCATCCGGATCCGGAAAATATGC
>CAVAJA010000342.1:0-18423 GCA_963588615.1 Lachnospiraceae bacterium
CGCTTAATTTCGAAAGGAAAACCAGATGAAGAAAACCATTATATGCAACATCCCGATGAAGGACCGCATTGATGCTTCGGTTTATACAAGCGAGGATCAGTATATTCCGGTATCAAGCACTGCTGTCAGATTTCCGATTAATGCATTCCTTGAAGCCACAGCTGATGAAGGAACCGAATTGAAGGTTGTTCTGCTTGCTAAAGCTGCAGAATATAGTGCGTCTGCGAAAAACACTGAAATATTTAAAGCTGAGTTGGAAGCCGCGCTTGCCGGAAAGAATATCAAAATTGAATATGCTGTAATCGATACCGATTTTTCTCAGACGCAGGTGGTTCATGAGCAGCTGATGGGACATATTATCGATGAAATTGAGGATGCGTCTCATATTATCGTTGATATTACTTACGGTTCGAAGGATCTGCCGGTGATTCTCTTCTCTGCGTTGGGCTTTGCAGAAAAATTCCTTGGCTGTGAAATTGAAAATATCATTTATGGTCAGGCAGAGTTTTTTAATGGAAAAGCGGTAAACACAAAAATTTGTGATATGTCACCGTTGTTTTATTTGAGCTCATTAACAGAAACCGTTCATGCAGATAGCTCTGACAAGGCAAGGCAAATGCTGAAGTCCTTGCTGTCCGTGTGACAGGTGGTTATATGAGTTATGACAAGGCTTATTATGAAAGACTGATTACCGAATCGCGGCTGTTTTCATTGGATAAGCAGAGGAATTCAGCAGCATTTCGCCGGGAGGCGTACAAGCTGGTTGAATATTTGTACTGCTATCTTATGGCACAGAATACATCCAAATATGAGTCCTTTGGCTGTGAGATTACAGAGGTTGCAATCAGGTGTATCAATAATTATACGGTCGAAAAAGGCCCCTTCCTTTATTATTTTAATGCTGCATGGAAGCGGGAGTACAGTCATATTTGCGGAGACCAGGCTGTAGATAATCGTTTCCACGGCATCAAGCTTACAGATGCCGAAAAACGGAAGCTGAAAAGGTATCTCCGCTACGAGGCATCACTGGGAAAGGATTTATCCAAAAGAGAATTTTATGAAGAGCTTATAAGGTTGATGGGATTGCCAATAGAAGCCATTGAAGAGATTGCGGCCCTGGCTGATTACCATGCAAGCGACAATGTAATAGTCTCAGATAATGGAGACAGCACAAGTATTTTTGATCAGATCGCAGATGACCACTTAACGGAGGAGACAATGCTGTCAGAAGACAGCATTCGAGACACACTGTCTGCGGTAGAGACTGTTTTCTTAAGCCTACAGCAGCGGCAAAGGCCGATTATTTCGGATATGATAACAATTCGAACAGCGCCGGTAATTGTTGAATTAGGATTGGATATCTCGGAATATACCTTTATCAACAATGAAATACTGCAAAGCTGTGCATGCGGCGAACCGCTTCCGACACAAAGGGCGATAGCGGATAAATATGAAAAGAACGAGGCTAGTGTTAGCCGCTCCGTAAAGGAGTTCATCAGAAAGCTTGATGAGCTTATAAAGCAGAAAGGATAACATCATGGGATTAAATAATTATGTAGCAAGAGAACCCAGACCACTGCCTATTTTTATTCTCGCGGATACGTCCGGCAGCATGCGCGGAGAAAAAATCAATGAGTTGAATCTGGCGCTGCGAGAAATGCTGAATGCTTTGAATGCTGCAGATGATATCCGTGGTAAATTTCAACTCGCTGTTATTTCCTTTGGCGGAGCTGTTGAACTTGTACAGCCATTGGCTGATATTAACAGGCTTACACTTACTGAGCTTACAGCCTCCGGAAATACGCCTATGGGGCAGGCCTTTGAGACAGTTGCTGAAATGATTGAAGATCGAAGTGTTGTATCCTCAAGAGCTTATACTCCGACTATTGTGCTAATCAGCGATGGCCTTCCCACAGACTGCTCTGAGGAAATGTATCGAAGAAAGAATTATTTCGACTGGGAGCCGCTGAAGGTCCTGCATAACGGAGAGCGTTCCTCGCGATGCCAACGCCTTGCATTGGGAATCGGAGATGATGCAGATACCGAAATGCTAAAGGCCTTTATCGATAATCCGAATGTTCCGGTTATCAAGACTAAGGATGCTGCAGGCATCACGAAGTTTTTCAGATGGGTGACCATGTCCACGGTTGCACGTATGCATAGCATTAACCCGAATGATACCGGTGTTGCTGCACCCATATTTGATATTGACGCAGAGGATATCGTTATATGATTTCACGGAAGGAACAGCATAATGACTGCACCTTTGTCTCAATATCAGATGCTGGATTAAGTCACAGGGTAAATGATATCCCAAACCAGGATGCGGTGGATTTCGTTCTGCAGGGCAATGATTATGTTATGGCTGTTTCTGACGGTGTCGGTTCTTGCAAAAAGGCTGAAGCAGGTTCAAGGGCAGCTGTTGCTGCATCTGAAGCAGTCTTTGAGAAAATTCATAAGGCCGGGGAAATACCTGCAGCGGCAGAAATTTCCCAACAAATTATAGATGAGTGGAAGCAACAGCTCATCGGTGAGGTGCTCGATGACTGCTGTGCCACCCTGAAAGCCGTGATGAAATTTGGAGACAGACTGTTGCTTTTCTCCATAGGTGATGGTCTTTTTGTTGTCTCTTCTCGCGGAATGAGGGCCAGCGCACCTACGGATAATTTGACATTTACCAACCAGACAAAATGCTTGAACGGATCAGTGAAAGCAAATGAGCTTTGGACGTCAAGCTTCAAGCTGGATCTTTATGTTTCCTATACTGTTTTCGTCTGCACGGATGGGATTGCTAACGGCATACAGGAGGGACGTGAGTTGGACCTGGTTGCAGAAATAGAAACTGAAACAGCTGCTTCAGAGCTGCAGAATGAACTGGAAAACCTGGTAGTTGATATTGCGGACTATAGTTCAGATGACCGAACGCTGGGAGTGATTAAGTATGAGCGAAAGAATGCAAAACCTGACCGGCGAGACAATAATCACCGTTGATGGAAAAAATTATAAATTAGGCAAGCTGGCCGGATATGGCGCTCAGGGTGTTGTCTATGAGGACAATAGTGGGAGCAAGATGATCAAGCTCTATTATCCGACCGGCTCGAAGATTATTGATGAGGATATTCTTGAAAGGCTTCGCTTTATTCGCAATGTAAAAGTACCGGCCAATTTTGTCGCAATCGAGGACCTTATCGATGCCCCATATGTAGGATATGTAATGGAGAGGGTTGTTGATCATAAGCCCTTAAACACTTACTTGATTCCGGATCATGAGATGTCTTTTTCTGATTGGTATAATCATGGCTTAGGCCTCCGTGAGCGCATATTCCTAGGATACATTATTGCAAAGGCCTTTGGAGCACTTGAAAGGAGCAATCTTTCTTACTGCGATATTTCCGGAAACAACATTTTGGTAAAGACCGGAAAAACCGCATCTATCAAAATGATTGATGTGGATAATATCTATGTTGCAGGAAAAGGGTCCGCAGCAGTTCTTGGGACACCGCGCTATATTGCTCCTGAAGTAATCAGTCGTCAAAAAAATCCGGATGTTTTGTCCGATAACTACTCTCTGGCTGTTATTCTCTTTGAGCTTTTAAGAGTGGGACACCCGTATATCAGCGATGATATTCTTGACGGAACGCCGGAGGATGAAGAGGCTGCACTGGCAGGCAAATATGATTATGTTACCGATGAAAATTCCACAAATATGCTGCCAGCAGATATTGTTCTGACTGATAAGCTGAAAAGGCTGTTTGAAAGATGCTTTGTTGATGGTAAAAAGAATCGCCTGGCTAGGCCTTCTGCACAGGAATTTGAATTTGCTCTGCTTGAGGCAAGCAATAAGGTCATAAAATGTCCATCCTGCGGCGCTTGGCATTATCCGAGAAAAAAAGACCGCACATATGAGGGATGCCCTTGGTGCGATGCTCTTTCAAAGCCTAAGGCAAGATTGAATTTTTATGACATTCTTGCCGAAGGAAAAGATTATCGTACAGGAAAGCCCATAGATGGCAGCCCACAAGGTAAGCTGGTTAATTCTTATATTCTCAGAGAAGGAGTAAACCAGATCAAGAGCGTATATGTTCTTCGTTATGACGACCCCGGTGCTGATACATCTCGTGCGGCAGATAACTATCTGACTATTGCTAAAGACAAGAATGGTTACTGGGCATATAACAAATTTGATAAGGATACGGTGGTAATAAGGAAATACCAGAGCGGACAATATTCCGTGAAAACAAACCACGGCATTTCTGTAAAGCAATGCAGATCAGGAGAATTTATAAAGCTTAGAGCAAAAGAGGCCATAAATCTGGAAAATGGTGATTTCATCTATTTCGAAATGAATATTACCATAGAGGTAGGCGGCAAGACCTACTCCTTTGTCCGCATGGCCAGATTATTGGAGGAAGCACAGTGAAGATATCTGAAATATATTCAGCTATGGGGCTGAAGATAAAACTGAATTATGAGGATAGCACGGCTGGTGGCTTTCAGGCAGGAAATCTTGTCAATATTGAAGCGACTCAGGAACGTCTGGTCTTTCTTGTAAGTCAGTATGGAGAAGGCGTCGAAAATACGAAGGCTGTTCTCTGCAGAGTTAGCTCGAATACAGCAGACTATCTTAAGGATTTGTTCGACGGCCAACAGGAAGAGGCCTTTAAGTGCATGTTCTTGATTGCAGCTGTTGAAAACAGCTGCATTGAGGTGCAAACCTATACCTTTCAGTCTGTAACAGAGTACAAAACACCTATCAACATAATTGTTTCGAATCAGCTTCTTGAGACAACACCTTTAGAAAAGCTGCAGCAGGATTATGTCTGGACTCAGCTTGGAGCCCCGGCGTTGTTCTGCCTGAACTATAAGAATAAAAAGAAGCAGAACGCAAATATTCGCTTTATCGGAGGAAAGCGATATCTCATAGCGCAGAATACTGCTCAGGGCATTATTGCTGACAGCGTTGCATATTTAAAGGATAAATATGATGTTCCGGTAGATGTCTTTGTTGCACCGGAAATCAAGTTTGTTCCCATGTCCTCCTTTTCCGAAATTAATGAAGCCCTTGCCTCTGATCTCGAAAGGATTTCAAATCCTGCCTCGTATTTTGCAAGATGGGAAGCATACGATGAACTCAGCAGGAAGCTTTTAGATGCTGAAAGTAATGAATTCGGAGAGATTCCGTATACTCGGTTTGATTTCAGAACAGAGGTAAATGGAACCATCTATGAATTCGAAATCGATCAGGAGCTTGACGAAGGTCTGAAGGGAAAGGAAGTTGGTGCATCTGAAAAAGAGGCAATTGAAGAAGAGCTGGAAAAAAAGGCTCAGCACAAGCGACAGACAGGTGTTGGGCAAATAAAAAGGATTGTTGGAAACAGAATAACAACCTATCTTGAAGGTGCTGACAATACAGAGCAGATTCCCGCAAGGGGTGTGTTGAAGCTATACACGGCCGGTGACCGGTACATTATGGCCCGTAGGCTTGCGGCCAGAGAACGTATGATAAATCACAGGGCTCCTATTAAATCTATAGTAGCCCTGATTGAGGCCGGTGCATCTGGCTTTGAATTCGCGAATTCTTGGGGAAATTATAAAGGAGTTACGGATGAATTAAGGAGAAACTTTAAGCGTGCCGATGAACTGAACCCGGAACAAAGGGCAGCACTTGAGCTTGCAATTAATACCCCCGATATTGCGCTGATTCAGGGCCCTCCGGGGACGGGAAAAACAACAGTTATCAAGGCCATCGCGGAGCGCTTCAGAGAAATTTTTGAAGCAAATCAGAGGCATATGCAGCTGGCTAATCCTGAGTATACTATCAGAAGTCCGAAAATTCTGATTTCAAGCTTTCAAAATGAAGCTGTAGACAATGCGATTTCTGCGCCTTTGCCGGGAGATATTCCTGCGTACCGCAAGACTGCAAAAAGGGCCAGTGACAGCAGTAAGGAGCAGTATCAGAAATCATTGGAAAAATGGTACCTGGGGCTGAAGACAAGTCTAAATGAAATGATTGAGGATACGGTTGCTCCGGAGTATACAGAAAGGAAACGGCAGCTTGATGATGAATTCCTTTCCTATAAAAATGCGGGTGAACCTATTGAAAAGGCTGCTGCTTTAATAGACCGATATCTGAGCTTTGTGGAGATTCCTTACCCGAAGGATATTGTTGCTGCTGCAAGGGCTGTTATTACTGCTGCAAATACATCAGCGACTGATGATGATTACGAGGATCCGATTGTTAAGCGAATTAATGCTCAGCGACTTACAACGGAGAGCTTTGAGGATGATGGAGCAAGAAACGCCAGACGTCTTGCTGCGTACATTCGACTTAATGATGACTTGGGAATTTCTGAAGAAATCTGTACAGCAATCGAAGCCGTAACAGAGGAAGAGTATACCCAGACGCAATTCGATTCTTACATTCAAGCAGTTGAGGCTCTGCGGAAATCCTTTTGCAGGGAACGAATAGAGATAGATTCAAAGGACAAGGATACAATTAATGAGTGTATCCTGAAGCTTGCAAATGCTTTCTCTACACATTATCTGAACACCTTATCAACTATGGAGGGGAAAAAGTCCCTTATTCTTAGTGATTTTATAATCCGTCTCGAGCAGGACTATGAGTCCATTGTTAAGAAATATTCTATGACGACGGCAGCAACCTGTCAGACAAGCCTGGATCTTCGTGATGGAATCGATAAGACCTATGACCTTGTTATTATCGATGAGGCAGCCAGAGCCAACCCGTTGGATTTGTTTATTCCGATGTCAATGGGCAGGAAAATAGTTCTGGTAGGCGATCATAAGCAGCTTCCGCATATGCTGGAGCCGGATGTTCTCAAGCTGCTGACTGCAGACCCAAAGTTTAAGGACATTCCTGAAATTGAGAAGAGCTTATTTGAGCGCCTGTTTGAGATGTTCTCAAAGGGACAGAAGCCAAAGGCATTGCCCCTGACGAGACAGTTTCGTATGCATCCGGAAATCTGCAGCTTTGTAAGTGAAGCCTTTTATGATGGTATTCTCAAAACGTCAGAAAGCGTAACGCCGGAGCTGCGAGCGAGTTCGCCAGAAATCAACGAAGGTCGAGCACTGACCTTTTGCAACGTTCCAATCGAAAAAGGGGCCGAAGCATCCGGCGTATCTAAATCAAGATGGGCTGAGGTTGAAATCATCGGTAAAGATGTCCGTCATATTCTTGATGTTGAGCCGGAGGCCAGCATTGGCATTATTACATTCTATTCAGCACAGGCTCAATTGATTAAGAAGCACCTGGATAGCTTCCTTAATGAGGAAGAGAAAAACAATATTGAAATCGGGACCGTTGATGCCTTCCAGGGAAAAGAATTTGAGTATGTTCTTCTCTCCTGTGTCCGCTCAAATCATCCCAAGGACGGAAAAGCTCCGATTGTCGGTTTCCTTGAGAAGCCAAACCGTTTGTGTGTTGCGTTTAGCCGTTCTATTAAGCAGCTTGCGGTGTACGGTGACGCTGAGACATTAATCCAGATACCGTGTTTCTCGCGCTTGTATGATATTTGTGCCGTTGAGGGAGGAGGTTGTTATCGTGAGTGTTGATATTCTGAATATGCGAAAATTTGATACGAATGAGCAGGCAATCGATGTTGCACTCCCTGTTTTGGCAATCGAATGTGAGGCTACTCCGCCGCTCGAGAACTATCTTGATGCATATGAGGAGACAGTCCTGAAACTGGTAGCTCTCGGCTTGTCCGCAAATGGTATTTCTAAAACATTAAACGCAACGGTAAGCTTGATTGAAGAAATTTTGGCTCAGCTTGAGATTAAGAAATATGCGGAACGAGAAATCGGGAAGCCCTGGAAGCTTACCGCTGACGGAGAAAGCTATCTTAACGGTGAAATACATGAGCGAGCATCTTCTGAATCTCAATATGGATATATGTTTATCAATGCGATTAAGAAGGAAGTCATTCCGTTCTTTTATGCCGGTGATATAGGGCAAATATCACTTTTCAGAGGTGAGTCGTTACCGCTGAGGCTGACCATTGAAAACGATGAAAATAAAACCTTTGCGCCGATTGCTGTCAAACATGCAAAGCTGAAAAAAGCTTATAAAGCATATTTTCGCAACCTTAAAACCTTTGCTGCTTGCGATGAGGGCGAAATCACTACCGAGGAAGCAGAAGACTTGTTTGCTGATTTGGATTCCTTTGAGGAAGAAGCGGAAGAAGCTGATATGGCCGCAGAAGCAACTGAAAATAAAGCAGCTGTCAGGAATTATAGCTTGAGCGGTGATATGTTTATCCGCGCATTAAATAAAAAACCGGAAAAGCGTTATCTTCGGATGCGGATTATAATTGATCCGAGCTATCCGGGCGGCTATAGAGCAGAATCTCCGTTTGATTTCGGCGGTATTGACAACAATTTCTTTTTAAGGCAAATGCAATGGCTGGAGCAGTCTGAGGATACCTATATTGGCGGCGAAATCATGCAGGATTTCTTACAAAAGGAAATTCGTAAGCTGAGTCCATCCTACAAAACGGCAGACAAGGATTTTAGAGTATTTGTCCTTGAAAGAATCCCGCTGCTAAAGCAGTATCGTTCCAGATTCCCATATATATACGAGGATATGGAGCGAATTTACTCATTGATTCAACGACAGCATAGCTTGCTGGAAAAGGAAAACATTGTTAATAACCTTGCCAGATGCGTAGTCGAGGGCTTGTTTAACTCTTATTTCAGGTTCATCGGCCAGGCAAAGCTGACACAGATCCAACAAAAGGCACTCGAGGATGTAAAGACCTATGGTTATGTCGAATATAGAAAACGTATATGCAGCAATGCTCATTTAAATGAGGATACTCTGCAGTGGGTTCCTCAAAAGTATATAAATACAATTTTGACCAGATTGAGTAAGACCTATGGCAATAGCATCATGGAAAAGTTTATTAATATGCTGGTTATTGAGTATCATCTCAGTGACGCCCAACTGCACAGATTTCTTTCTCAGAAAAATATCGGTCAAAAATACAGCTTGATTGACAAACTGAATCGTATCAGAAGAAAAGTTTCCCACGATACGGACGATAGGTTTACCAATGAGGATTATGAATTTTACATGGCAAACGTGTTTGGCCTAATCAACAATCTTCTGGAAGCATTCAGGGAGGATTAAAAAATGTCAAAAAAGAGAAATAATAACAGGCAGCAGCGACAGCAGCAAAGGCCTGCAGCGAATCCGTCTTCCGCTGCTAATCAAGCTCCGGCTGAGTCAGCAGCGGAAGTGACTCCCGTAACCATTGATGACTTGTCAGCCAGCACGACACAGGCCGAGTTTGATTCAAAGAAAGAGACCCTGATGCAGCAGGTGCTGGATGAAATCAGTGCATGGGAGGAAACAAAGGATTCTGCAGAAAAGGCTGCTAAAGCAGCAGAGGCAGCCCTTGCAGAGCTTGAGGAAAAGAAGAAGGCTTTAACAAAGGAAAAGGCCGAGCTTCAGGAGGTAGTGGATTCACTTCAGGCTGATTTCGATAATGCTGAGAAAATAGTCAACGACGCTGCTGCTAAGGCTGAAAAAGTTAGTGGTGAAGCGGATGAATATGCTGAGAGAGTTCGTTCAGAGGCTGATACCTATGCTGATAGTATCAGAAAAGCAGCAGACGAGGAGCGGCTGAGGAAGCTTAAGGAAGCCGCTGATGAGGCAAAAAAGGCTTGGCAGACCCAAATTGATGATCTGAGCAGACAAATTAACGAAATTGCGGAACGAGAAGCTGCACTTCAGGAGGGCTTGAGAAAGCTAAAGAGAGATCAGCGCTTTGTCGAAGATGAGAAAGAGGAGCTTGAGGAGCTTAAGGAGGATCTGCTGGCACGTAAATCACGGTATGATGCAGCCAATCCGGCCAAGATTGCCGCACTTGAGCGAGAGCTTGAGGATGAACGCAGCAAATACAATGCTCTCCAGGAGCGCTATCATGAGCTTCAGAGCAGATTGGAGCGTCTGCAGGTCCTCATGGATACTGTAAAGACCGAGATTGAAGATCCTGAAAAAGGAATTCGCATTGCTTCTATGAATGAAGTAATCTCAGCTCTTCAGGAGCTTCGTGATAAATACAGCCGCTTGGCAGATGTTTATGAGCGCTATCCGGATGATGCGGCTATTGCTGCCCTGGAGGAAAAGGCTCAGCACGCAGAAGAGCTTGAACGTGCAAATGAAGCTCTGGAGCTTGAAAGGAACCGCTACAGAGAGGAAGCGGTTGCTGCCAGAAACGCCACGAAGGAGCTTGAGGTCATAAAGCAGGAGGTTGAAGCTACCAATGCATTAAACGAGCATCTTCTGCAGGAGCTTGAAAGCCATAAGACTGCGCTTGAAAGCCGAACCGGCGATACCTGTCCTTCCCTTACAAAGGTCGATAGTGAAACGGAGGCAGAAGATTTTAAGGCTGATATTGCAAAAAGAATTCAGCGTACCGAGTTAAAAACCTTACGGGAGGTTGTCTCACATGTAAAGAATTATGCAGGAAGGCGCTCGGCAGATGAACAGCTTTATTATACTGACGACGATATTCGCGCCTTCCTTGCGGGTATGTCAGTCAGCCGTCTGATTATCCTGCAGGGTATGTCCGGAACTGGTAAATCGAGCCTTCCGCGAATTTTCTCCGAAGCGATTTCCGGCTTTAACAGACTTATTCCTGTTGAATCCTCGTGGAGAGATCGTAATGAGCTGTTAGGCTATTACAATGATTTCAATAAAAAATTCAATGCTAAGAGCTTTACCATTGAGCTCTACAGAAGCAGCAAGGAAAGATGCCAGCCGATTCCCACATTTATTGTGCTGGATGAGATGAATCTTGCCCGAATTGAATATTACTTCTCGGATTTTCTGGCAATTCTTCAGGAGCCGGATCATGAAAAATGGCTTATTGAACTTGTCTCCTCTGACATGAGAACTCTGCCGATGGAGCTGCCGGATAGTGTAAAGGCCAAAATGCATCGTGAGGATCCTTCAATCTATGCTATTTGGGAAAAAATAGAAAGAAGTCGTCGGGGGGACCTTACAGCTGAAACCTCTGATGAGGATAAGGAGCTGCTTACAGGATATCTGGACAAACTCGGACAATTAACCGGAGCCAAAGGTCTTATCGATGGTCGTAAGATTCGTGTAACAGATAATATTTGGTTTGTCGGCACAGCAAACAGAGATGAATCCACCTTTGAAATCAGT
This sequence comes from Lachnospiraceae bacterium, assembly GCA_963588615.1. Lineage (GTDB taxonomy): Bacteria > Bacillota > Clostridia > Lachnospirales > Lachnospiraceae > CAG-791. The sequence goes on from CAVAJA010000342.1 coordinate 11,195, forward strand.
GACAAGGTTTATGATCGTGCGCAGGTGGTATCGCTTAACCGAAAGGGTGTTCCAGAAGGAAGCTACACACCGACCAGTGTGAAGTATATTTCTGTTGACAAGCTGGATTCGTTGTTCAGGGAGGCTATTCAGAATAACAAATATAAAAAAGCTGCTGCAGAGCGTTTGGATGCATTAGATGCCGTTTTGATGGAAAAATTTGATCTTTCCTTCGGCAATCGTATCGTTACTCAGACCATTAATTTTGTGGGAGTATTTACTGCGGCGGGCGGGACCTTAGACCATGCGCTTGATTATCAGATCTCTACCAAGATTTTGAGAAAGGTAATCACAAGCGATAATGAGGAGGCTTTGCTGGAGCTGCAGGAAGCTGTGGAGGCATATCCGGAAACCACAAGACTTATCGAAAAGCGACTGAAAGAGTTGAGATAATAGTATGAAGGTTTATTACCATTCAGCCCTTAATAATATTGAGCTTGTACCGGGTGGCGTTCTGCGCACCATACCATGTAAAGCTTATTTGGAATTGTATAGAGAAAAAACAGAGGCCCCTTGCGAGCTCTTATATAACGGTACACTAATTAACTCTGGGGCAAAAGAAATTGAGTGTAATGAGGCGGCTGAGTTGGTTGTCAGGCAGAATGGAAATCGTTTTGTATATTCAGTCAAGCCGTTAGTCCCGCCTCTTTCAATGAAATTTTCAAAGGCATATGAACAATTTGGTTATGAATACCGTGGCATGCAATTTGATGAAATCAACAGTGTTCAACAGGGGAGCTTGAAGCTGTATGCTGTTGATCAAAGCACAGAGGTTCGTGATTATACGGAAATTTTTGATCAGATTGAGGCCGCCTTTAATTCATTTAAAGCAATTTGCGATAAGCCAAAGTCGCATCTTAAGGCTGTAAATGAAGTTCGCCCGATAGAAACCGTTAAAAGAATTGGGTATGAATCAATTCCATATTTGGCTGCTCACAGCGAGGATTGGCTCGCTAGAACAGCAAGTGGGTTAAAGCCTGCTCGATTGTTCTCACGAGTTGAGGACGATGAATATCACATCTACGAGAATCGTGTGGTAAAAACGCTGGTTGATTTAATTCTAGCTTTTTTAAGAAAAACAGAAAAGCAGCTGAGAGATCAGCGAGATCAGCTGAGAGGAATCATGAACAGCAGTGTGCAAACCGGCAGCTTTGGCTTTGATGTTGGCTTCCAAAAAGCAGTTTCTGAGCTTATGTCATCAGACGACAAGGGTGACGAGTATCGATCTAAAAGCCTTGAACTGGTTGAAAAGCTTCAGACGAAGGCATACGCTTTATTAAAGCACTATCGGACGCTGCGCCAGACACGATTGTATCGCTATTTAAAAAAGGCGAAGCCAGTCGCAAATCCACTTAATGAAACGAATATCCTGACAATGGATAAATATTACAGCGTAGTATTCAAGCTGTGGAGGGCTATACATCACGTTATTGCGCCAAAAACAATCGAAACAGAAAATCAGATTGCATTTGATGACACCTGTTCTGATTACCAGCAATTTTGCGCAGCACTTTGCGGCTATGCTGCTCATGTCTTGAATTTCGATCTGATAGAAAATGGGCAATACATAAGAACTGCTGATGATATCAAAATGCAGGTGGAATGCATGGATACTGGCCTTGTAAAGGTAACGCTTAAGGATGTTGCATCACGTTCTGTTGCTGTACCTAATGGTATTGAAATTCCCATAGCTTTTGGTGAATGCCAAGAACGGATCCAGTATGACGGCTACTCCCTCATATGGCCCAATGATATCACGGCTGATGAAATTGATGCCTTCTGCGCAAGGCTCAAGACCCGCGAAAGCCGTGGACGTGAACAAAGTGAGGAAAAGCGAAAGTATGCAGCATTAAAGAGCCTGCTTGATCAAGCACAGCGCGCTTATGACAGTCCTAAGGAAACAGGCTTTTTAATTTTCCCGGCTGTCGTTGAATTGGGAGCTGAAAATCGAACCGCCATTAAATCCAATATTGAGGGGCTTTCCAAGCAGCTGATGGAGGATAACGGGGTTGATCAGATTATAGTTGCACTTCCGGTTTGCAATGAAAGCGAGCAAAAGATTGCGGTGTATGCGAAGGAGGACATCCTGGCGGTTTCAATACTTCCGCTTACTATGTTTGATATTAATTCCTTCAGAAGAATGCAAAATGTTTTGTATCGCGAGATCATCAAGCTTGGAAAGGAGCATTGCCCAAATTGCGGAAACGAGCTGAGAAGACGCGATAACCAGTATGTTTGTGATAACTGCAATCAATTGATTGTTACCAGAACAATTTGTGCTAACCCTGAATGTAGAAAAGAATATCTGTATATGGGCTACGACATAGATGGCATGACAATGCAGAGAATGCAGCGGGTTCAGAAGGACAGCTTTTTTGAGTATGACAGCTTGTTTCAGTATAAGGATATTGTTCACATGTCTGTCGAAACCGGAAGGCTTCATGCATTCTGCCCCCACTGTGGAAAATAATTGTAATTATTGTTAAGCTGCCGCAATATCCTCCCTATTATCTTATAGATGAATTTCTGACGATAATACGGGAGGATGTCGTATGTCAAAGTATTTATTTACTGAAGCGCAGGTAAAGGAAGCTCTTCAAATTAACAGCTTTCGCGAAATTTCCAAAGCCAAGCTCATGGAATTTGTGTCTTTGATTCCGAGCATGGACAAGGAGGCAGCATTGGCGATTATAGGTCAATTTCCCTCCTATACCGCGAGTGCGAAGGTAATGGTAGAGCAATTAAACATTATGTGTACCGGCTTGCTGGCAGAGAACAAGGATAGTCGTAGCTCTTATGCAGCAGCATATAAAAGTGCTTTGGATTCGTTGCAGGAGCTCTTAAAGCGTGATGATCTGAATGCTGAAGAGCGTGAATACATCACCAAGCAGATGCTCAGCATAGCGGATAAGCTTGCAGATAAAGATACGGAAAACAAGCAATTCCTTTCGGGAATGCTGAAATACGGGCTTTCATTGCTTGGGTTAACAATAGTGGTCGGTGGTGCCATTTTGGGGGTTAATGTCAAAGGCTCACATCTGCCATCTCTTTCTAAAGCAGCATAATTTTTCTAGAAAATGTTAAGCCACTGGAAAAATATCACTATATGATTGTAGATCAAAAGTGGAGGGATAAGAAATGGGATGGGCTAAGTATTTTGAAGATGACATGAGCATCTGCAATAACCGAATGTATTTGCGTAACTGCACGGTTGAACAGTTAGAAGCATGTGAACCTCGTGCTGCAGCTATTAAAATGCAGGTAACGGATAATGCAGCGGCAGCACGCAAGGTCGTACAAAATACGGATGGTGCTCTCGGCACCAGGACCAGAGCAAAGCGCAGTGGTCTCGAGTTGCGATTTCCTGCTTGCCCCGAAAAAGCACTGATGAACAAGCTTCGGCTTAATGGCTGGTGGTGGAGCAATAGCGCAAACAGCTGGTGCAATACGGATTCTGAAGCAAACAGGCGCTACGCAAAGGAAGCATTAAAAAAATGGAACCCGGTTATTTTAAGAACTGCATGCTGACGGAGGCACTCAATTGGGAAACAAGGGACACAGCGAACCAAATTTATTAGGCGGTTATACACATTATGACAGCAAGGGACATAAGATAGGTCATAGCGATCCAAGCTTTTTCGGAGGATATACTGATTACGACGCAAAGGGCCATAAAATTGGCCATTCAGAACCGTCATTCTTTGGCTGATACAATCACTACGATGCAAAGGGCTATAAGACGGGGCATTCAGAACCGTCATTCTTAGGTGGCTACAATCATTATGACTCCTCTGGAAAGAAGATTGGGACAAGTGATCCTCAGCTTTTCGGAGGATATTCAAATAACGATTCCTCCGGCGGCTGTTATATTGCGACTTGCGTGTATGGATCATATAATTGCCCCGAAGTCTGGACCCTTAGGAGATTCAGAGACTATAAGCTTGCAGAATCGATTGCCGGAAGGTTGTTTGTAAAGCTATATTATGCAGTGAGCCCGACTGTGGTGAAGCTGTTTGGCAAAGGTAAATTGTTCCGGCTGTGCTGGCGGAAGCTACTCGACAAATGGGTTTTACGCCTTCGGGAGAAAGGCTATTCGGATTCACCATATAACGATAGAAATTGGTAACAAGGAAAGGATATCATTCATGATTACATTAGCTCTTACGCATTTTAACCGGAGCTAAAGCGGTTCCAAATGTCATATCATCAACACCGGCTCAAGGGAGAAGTCTATTTTCCCTTGGGCCTTTCCTATGCCTCCATCCTGTTTTCAGGACCATCCAACAGATAGATTTTCTATAAAAAATTTGCAGTATCACAACCTATTGCATAGACAGTACATCTATCGGCGAGTTCCCCTGATAGACAGAAATTCTTATACTAAAAATAAGAAGAGCTATGGATGGAGGTGATTAGGGATGCAGTCAAGAATTGACTTTGCCAAGGTCGGCGAGCATATCAGAGATGCCCGGATCAAAGCAAACAAAACGCAGAAAACAGTTGCTGCAGCATGCGGCTGCGACCCTAAGCATATCAGTGCCGTAGAAAACGGAAGAACAAATCCATCGATAGATTTGCTGATGCTTCTTAGTGAAGAACTGGATGTAAGCGTTGATTACTTTCTGAAGGATGCTCCGCATGCATATGCCCAGTATTTCATCGATGCCGAATTTACAGAGCGCATCAGGCAGATGACATCAACAACCAGAGCCGCTCTTTTAAATATTATGGATCAGCTGATTATTGTACAGAACACACCGACTGCTTCCAAAGAATAAAAAACTAAATGTTGGCACACTTGGGGAAACCCAGGGTCGCAAAGCTACAGGGCCTGTAAAATGGCAGCCAGTTGCAATCATATCGTTGTTACTGAGCTGTCAGGCCGATCCGGTCTGGCAGTTTTTCTTATAGGGGTGAATCATATGAAATTAATTCTAATCGGCATCCGATCGATGAGACTTACTCGATCGCCAGTCTGAATGCAGTAAGACGCTTCGTCCGCAATATTTCAGACGCAAGCATACTCGTCAATGGATGCTGACATCAATCTTTAAGGATAGGATGGCAGCAGAAACAGAATGATTGCCCGCAGATGCTGACTGACTATCACGACAGTGTCTGCGGGTTTTTGTCTGTTTATGTTCAGACGAGGTGAAAGTGATGAAAAAGTATGATTCCGGAGCTGACAAAAAATTTGGAATGCCTGAAATGCCGTCGCAGATGATTCTCCCGACGGTAGATGCAGGATACCTGTACCGCTTTGAGCGGACGATGGCGCTGCTTGAGCAGGCCCTTCATTTTCATGATGAGCCGGAAGAAATTGCGCTGGATACGATGGAGGTCGCCCGGGACTTCTATGATGCAGATTGGTGCGGCCTTATTTCCTGCGACTTTAATGCCGGTATCTTTTATCCGTACTGGTGGACAAACCGGTCCGAGGGAAAGATGGCAGATACCAAATTTGAAGAATTTGAGTTTGTGCATAACTATGACAACTGGGTTAATGCATTGCTTAAAGGAAAGCCCATTATTTTGGATGATCTGGAGAAAAGAAAGAACGAGATTACCCAAAGCGAATATCAGCATTATCTCCGCCTGGAGGTACATAGTGCAATCGGTATTCCGCTCTTTTATCATCTTCCCTGCGGATTTATTGTTGTAAAGAATCCGGGGCATTACCTGGAGCATCCTGAAATGCTGGCGATTCTTGGCTATGTTGTCCTGAATTGCTGGAAAGAAGCGCAGAATCTGGAAGCCCTGAAGATTCAGATGAAGCAATCCTGTACAGAATTAAAGACGGAGAAGGATGTCTATCTGAAGCTGTTCGGCGAACCGGAGCTTCATACCTTAAAGGGACAGCTTTCCGCTTCCACGCTAAACTCTCCGAAGGGATGGAGACTTCTCTGTTATCTGGCGCTTCACAACAGGCCGACGCCGATACGGACTATTGCTGAAGCATTAAGTCAGGAGGATGATATCGACCATGCGGTGAATTCCATGCGCGTTACCATGAGCCGATTAAAGCCAAAGCTTGAATCCGTGCTTGATCCTGCGCATGCATTTATTACAAGTACGGACTACGGATATCGCATAGATCCCTATTATCATGTGATAACGGACGCAGATGAATTTGAGAAGACGCTGAAATCGGCCGAAGCGCAGAAAAGCATCCACCCGCGCATTGCCGAATATAAAAAAGCTGTGGAATTATACCGCGGGCCGCTGTACAAAGAAGCTTCCTCTGAGCATTGGATCTTATCTACTGTTGAGCATTATGCAGTGAAATATGTAAAGGCAGTTAATCACCTGCTGCGGGATCTTGCTGAATTGAAGGATTACATGGAAATTCAGCGGTATGCTTCCAGAGCACTTGAACTGGAACCGACAAATGTGGATTTTGAATACTGGCTGATTATCGCATTGGAAATGATCGGCACCCACAGCAGCGCAAAGGCAGAATTCTCTCGAGCGGAGCACAATATCTGCAATCCGGCAGCTGTAGAGAAGCTGCGGAGCAGACTGCAGGCTTTTGAGTATGGCCACGCTGAAGGACAGAAGTAACATTGTATGTAAGGAAAACACAGAATGTAATGCTTTGTGAAAGGTTTTCGTAACAGCCGGAGTAAGGCTGTAACACCTCAGGTAATTGAATAAACAACAAGATGGGCAACCCCCGAAAAGTAGACTTTAACCAGCTTAAGCGCTCGAGCTGAAAATTCTATTTTTCGGGGGTATTTTCATGTACTATGACCCAATTGACTGCGGCAGCCGCGTGAAGAGAGTCCGTAAGGCTCTCGGTTACACGCAGGAGGAGGTCGCCAACAAATTGAATATTTCAGCTTCTCATTACGGTAAGTTTGAGTGCGGCAAGACATTGCCATCCATTGATGTCTTGATTGAAATCGCGGCTCTGCTGCATTTGTCGCTGGATTTTATGCTGCTCGGGAAGGAGCCGAATTCAGAGATTCTCCGGCACAAGGTGCATTCTATTATTGAATTCATGACAGCTATGGAGAAGGAACTCTGAAATCCGCCTTAGAGGCGGGCTGACACGCCAGATCAGATCATAAAAAGTCGGACATAAAAGCTGTAAACTTGTGTCAGACAGATGGAGCTGAAGGCTCCTTCCATGTCAGCGCACCTTGAAATCTGAATACACATTCTCCCAGGTAAATCCTCGAAGCAGCAGC
>CAVAJA010000343.1:0-13504 GCA_963588615.1 Lachnospiraceae bacterium
GCCCATATGTCACTCTTCGTTGTACATTTGTCAAGGTAATTCGTAGCTCCGTTAATCTCGCTTTTCAGATCCCCATATCCGTTCGCCTTGTATTCATCGAGCTTGCCAGGCGTATCATTGTCATACAATGCGGCATTTATCTGCTTGTAATCACTACCTGTGTATTTCCATATGCCGTTTTTTTCTTCCTCGGTAGCATGGGACCACTCATCTCCAGAATTTGATACTAGCTTTTCGTGGATTTCTTCCTTTGTTTCGTCCCACAATGCAGTTTTTTTTCTGTCTTGTGAGTAATCGTCTCCGTCAAATTCATCACTGCTTGCCTTCTTACTCTCTTGTTGTCTCGCCGATTCTTTATTGACTGTCTGTGCCTTTTGCTCTTCTCCGTAAGCATGCTTCTTGAACCCAGCTGTGCCTCCGTACACCGCATCTGTCAAGTGTTCTGCGATGTCTTCTTCTGTGACATTGTATCCGTCATACTCCCATGATCCATCGGCCAATTTGACGAACACTTCTCCATCTGGAGACTCGTATTTCGCTCCAGTCGGCAGCTCATGCGCAGTGTTCAACACCTTATCATATGTGTCTTGCCCGGGCTTTTTAGCGGAATGATCTACCTCCATGGCCGTGTCAAACTTCTTCTGGCACGCCTCAAAATCTTGATCTGCTATATCACTCGTGGAAAATTTGTGTGTCTGTGAACCGGCGAATTTTTCTATCGTATCACTCGAACACTCATATCCGTCCTGCAGGTTAATCCAACTGCCATCCTCCATCTTCATGTAGTCATATGAATGAATCGAATTTGTATATTTGACAATCTGGCCCGGTTTCGCATCCTTCACAGCCTGCACAAGCTGCTCAGAATCTCCAGATCCCAATGCTTTTTTCAGTTCGCTCTGCTCCCCAGATCCGCCTCCGGATGCTGCGGACTTGTTCTTTTCCTTGTTTTCAGCCCATGCCTTGGCCTCTGAAGTATAGACATTGTTTTGAAGCGTATTGTAACGATACTGAACCCCACCGCCGGGACCACTTCCACCTTTAAGACCAGGTCTTCCTTTGTGTCCCCAATTACCAGAACCTGGACCACCATCGAGATACCACTTCTGGACATCTGCCATATCGGAGGAATCACCCTTAAATTCGTTTATCGCATAGACTGCATTCAGATCCAACGGCCAGCCATCTCGGTCATACCATTGTTTCTGAACCTCTGCCATATCATATTCATTCACTCTTCATCGTCCTCCAATGGAAGATTTATGTCGTCATAGTCGAATACCGGAATCGCAACGCAACGACAGTTAAAATCCTGTCCAGGATTGCACCGCCTGCCAGTGTTGACCCAATATCCTCCGCTCTTCGTGTCCCTCCATTCCATGATTTCCGGAGGATCATCGTAACGAAAGACTTTATCATTCAAGAGTGCGTGCCCAGGACGAACCCTCTGATCTCCGGAATCGCTCCATTGATACCTTGATACCCCCGCATCCTCATGCTCTTTCCTCGTGATATCCGCACTCAGCTTTGCCATCTGATCTCTTGCGATGAACCTCGCATGATTCGCACTCATGTTGTAGTTCTGCTGGATCATTGTCCCAATGTCTTTGGCTGTCAGCCCCTTGCTGTATCCTTCCACAATGGTCTCTTTCATTTTGTCCAGCATATTTGCCGGGACTGTCGTGATGAGATCCACGTTGTCGGACACCCACTGCTGTAACTCCGTTTCGAAGAACTGGCCATTGTAATAATCCTCTGAGAGATTTACTCCTAAGGTCTTCTTGACCATCTTCTTCCACTCGGTTATTTCCGTGTGCTTCGTGATCTTGCCGATCTTGAACAACTTGGTGATCAATTTCTGTGCTGCGCTTCCTGCGTTCAGCTTGTCCAGAATCCTCTGAAGGAACTGACTCACATAGTTGGTCATGTCAAAAATGCTGTCGGTTCGAACATTATCATTCAACTGCCGTCTGTACTCTTCTTTCAGCTCAGGCATCTCTTCTTCCAGGACCTTCTTGACGGATCTCATGTAGGAATTAACCGCTCGGATGTACTCCCTCTCTGCTGAATTCGGAAAGTTATGGTTTCCTTTGCCCACAATGCTCCTCTGGCTTCCAAAATGCCTACCCAGACGCTTTCTGGACTTCTCGGAGTAGAAATACTTCTGCATTACATAACCCCCTCTAAATGAGCCAATTTGGAGCAATAAAAAGGAGTCCCATTTCTGGGACCCCATAGCAAAGGAGATACATCATATGGCCTTTTTAAATTTCATGAGTCGGCTTTCTGCCGCCTTGTACTTCTCAAGTCTCTTGCGATCCTTCTCTGTTGGATTCTTGATTCTGGAAAGATCCATGTTGTTGTGAAGATCTGCAAGTTTGACCGTGATCGCAAGATTGTTTGTCATTACACGTGACAAATACTCGCCGTAAGACTCACCATCTCGATGCGTGAGACAATCCAGCGCATCTGCAATCACATTTCCAAATTGCTCTCTTACCTCTTCATTCGTAACGTCCGTGTCCTCGACCGTATCATGGAGAAGTGCTAGGACTTTCTCGTCCTCTCCAGATACCTGTGAAGCAACCGCAACCGGATGGAGTATGTAAGGACTGCCGCCCTTGTCATACTGTCCATCATGCGCTCTTACTGCCAAACAAAAAGCCTTGTACACCTTGTCCGTCATCATGTCCGCCTCCGTCAAACTACGTTGTCAGGATTTCTTTGCGTCCACTTCCTTCATGATCTTCTTAACGCCAGACTCCGGAATGATCTGAGATGTGCACCAGCCGTGCATCACATCATCAGCAAACTCGCTCGGCTCCCACTTGCCTTTTCCCAAATACTCCTCGCAAACATCTATGAACCCGTCCTCATCAACGGATCCACGATAAAGAGCATAACCACAGTCACTGCACACCTTGTAAATGTATTTCATAGCAACACCTCCTGCACGATCATCATATCGCGCCGTCAACATGCTGTCAGCCATCTTTACACTATTTTTTCCAGGAACTCAAACTGGAATCCATGATTCCCTTCGGAGTTGCCATCTTCTGTGAAATATCGTGCATCTCCATCTGGAGTGCCTTTTTCACTCGCTGTGGTGTCTTGGTGTCTCTTGCAATGTCGTACATCGGATGAATCGTTTCTTTGACCTTCATAGACTCTTTTGAATGAATCTGAAGCTCTATCTGCTGACCGGACGGAGACACTGCCCCGATATGTACTCCCTTATAGTCAGATGACGCATCCTGATACTTATTATCAACCTCGTTGACGGTGTAGCCCTTGCTCTGCAGATCCTTGATGGTCTTCTTCGTGGTAAATGCAATGCCGTCATGATCAGTCAGCTGTGTATATCTGACTGCATCACCCATGGACTTAACAATCTCGGTATCTGTCAATGACGGATCCTTCTCCTGCTTGCGTTCGATTTTGTTTGCTACAGATGAACCTGTCTTGCAAGAATAATCCAGACCGTACATTGCGGATCCACTGTTGTTCGCCACATCAACCATGTCCTTCGAGATCTGCGGTTCTTTCGACCTGATGTCGTCATAGGCTTTCTGCGCCTCTGCTGATGCTCCAGGAATCGTGTGATTCTTTGCCGCAGCCGTTGCTGTGACCGGATCCTTGCCAGCCTTAACCGCTTCAGATGCATTATTCCATGTATCCATGTTGGACTGGAACGTATCATTCATCATCTTGACGGCCTTTTCAGAGTCCGCATGAGCCTGATCGTACAGCTTCCGCTCCTCCGGTGTCATGTTCTTTACCATTCTTGCGACTCTGGCTGAGTTATCGGATACCGCATTTGCGTTGCTCTTCTTGGAGACAGAAACTTCTCCTTCCAGGACATCATTATCAATCCACAGCTTTGTACCATCGTCCGTTGTCGCAATTACATGATCATCGGCTGTCTCCGTAATTTTTGCCTTGAACTCTGTCTTATCGATTGCGTGCGTTCCCTTGAATGTGATGCTATCACCATTCTTCAGATCGCTAATAGATTTAACCTTTGTGGATGTCTTTGTCCCAGTGGTGCTTTTATCTGAACCTCCACCGAAGGAAGAACCACCACCCGAACCAGCCCCTCCTCTGATTCCAGGTCTGCCAACATGTCCCCAGTTGCCACTGCCAGCACCACCATCCGATCTACCGTTGATGCAATCCTCCAGCAATGTCAGTGAATCCTCAAATGCCGGATATAACTTTGCATCCTTCCGTTCCAGATCTGCGATGTCATTGAATCCATAGTACGGAGCAACCATCTCCTCACTGTCCGTCTTCGGCTCTCCCTCGAAATCCGTACACAAGAACACCATTGTCGGCAGATATGCCTTAGCCTTGCTCTGCAGACAGCCAAGACACTGCAGTTTCTTTGGCGTAATGCCAAACTCTTCTCTTGTCTCTCTGACGGCAGCCTGCTCCGGACTCTCATCTTTTTCAAGATGGCCACCAGGACCGCAAATCTCTCCGGTATCTTTCCGGAGACCGCAAAGGAATTTGCCGTCCTTTGCCACTAACACCCCAACTCCATAAGGAATATCGTTCTTTTTCATTATTCCTCCGAAAAATGAGCATCAAAAAAGGACCTAGGATTGCTCCTAAGTCCTTCAAGATACTATCCATGCCAGTTTATAAGAGAACCGCTTCTTTTACATCGTCCACAAAGAAGAACAAATTCTCATCCTCTCCAACTTCCAAGGCCGCTTCATCCTTGCCAGACTCTGAATCGGATTCCCCCTCAGACCAAATAACGATTCCTTCATACGCTTCGCCCTCATCAAAGATCACTCGCACTGGCAACTTTTTTGCTTCTGATTCCCCCAATATCTCCCATACCTTCATTTCATCCATCGCTATCCCCCTATGGCTTTGCGGGAACAACATGTGTCCCCGTTATCGAATGATGTATTGTGAATTTTGTTGTCGGTGTTTTTGTCCCTGTATGCTTGTCAACATACGTTCCTTTAAATGCGTTATCGGAAGATATCCGCACAATGGACCCATTAGCTCTAACCAGAACAGTTCCTTTACCTTGCGCTCGACTCACAATCCCCTGCAACTCTTGATCTGTGTTTTCAGTGTAACTCGGATTATTGCCTTTTTGGATTGCATCGTTATACTTTTTACTTCCCTTGGTATGTTTGCTCTGCTTCTGAGAATCAACAGATAGTGAAATCTTCCCTTGCTTGACCAAAGAATTAAGCTGATTTTCCGCTTTCTTGCCGCTTTTAACGACTCGTAATCCGTTTGATGATCGACCATTGTGCGGCCCAGCTGCATTCTGGTTCCCATACGGCGCTCCGTCAGCATTCATCATACCATCTTCTGCCGGATTGTCAGCAGTCTGCTCCATTTCTTCCTCGCCAGGAGCATTTCCATTCTCTGCTCCCTCGCCTCCGATCTGGTTCAGCTCTGCGAACTGCTTGCGGAGATCGTATGCCTCCTCTGGAATATCTAAGTCATCATTTTCAACAATGCCCTGAATCTGATACTCTTCCAGATTTGCAAGGCCCTTGCGGACCTCTGACGGATCCAATGCCTGCATATCGACATAAATCTGTGCCGTGGATGCTTTCGTCTGCTCTGTGCCAGCTTTGATGCTGTCGATGTTCGCCTGTTCCTCTTCCGAAAGCTGTTTCATCGGATTGAAACGAACTTCGTACTGCGGAATCTGATTTTCCCGCGTTCCATCCGCAACCATGGCTTTCAGAACGATCTTCACAACTTTGATTGCAGCATCCTTGTAGGAATTGGTCTGAATTCTGTTGAGTAACTGGAAGTAGTTGTCTCTGTCGTTGTCTCCAGTCGAATCTTCTCCAGCCGGATCTTTGCCGAATAGAATGGTCTGTGGAATATCCGTCACCGCCGACAGCATGTTGCAAGTACGGTCAATGATGTCAGATGCTCCACTCATGGATGCATTGATGTATTGATAATCCTCGCCATCTACGTCGATCGCCATGGAGTTGATGATGTTCCTAGCCATATCGATGACCTGAAGTCTCTGGATGACCTTATCCTCTCCTTCATCCGTTGCCAGGAGCTGAGACAGATTCTTCATTTTGTACACGCCCAGAACTGACCGCTCCAATAGCTTTGTGCCGTCATGGTGAGCCGTCACAGCCTCTCTAAGAGCCTCTTTGATCTTCAGATAGACAGGAATACCCCAATGACGATAAATCGCCGTACGTGAGCTCTCAGGCACCCTGCCGTTGCGGAATACTAAACACCTCGATGCATCCACGCGGAAGGAACCATACTGTGAATACACATCATAGAATGCCGGCTCTCCGAACTTTCTATGCTGTTCTGCGAAACTGCCGGAATAAATGTAATCTGATGTATCTGCCTGAATCAAAGGACGTTCGAACGGAATCAACTCCTCAATTGACGTGATGTTTTTCCAATCGAGCGGTTCATCCAATCCTCTGCCGTCATCCACCAGCATTACTACCAAGGAACCGCCATAAAGACGACTCCACTTCTCTGCTGTGATGATCGCATCATTGAACTTCAACGCATCCAGCCGTGTGAACACTTCTTTTTCAAGATCATCGCCCAGGTCGGACAGGTCTAATCCCTTTGCAATGGCATCTTCTGCCGGTCTGTCGATGATTTTTGCAAACAAGCCGTTGCTGATGTACATAGATGACAGCTTCTGGTCTGCAACTATCGGCTCTGCCAGATAATCCCACCCTGTGGAATTATCCTGAAGTGTGCCAACCTTCGTCAGCATGTTCATGTAGCCGTCACTACGAAAGGAATCCGCAATATTGACAGCATTCTGATATCGGCTCAATTCCGCTAATCTCTGAGCCGGATCTATATTTGCTCCCATTACAAGTAACTCCTCCCATATCGTTTCATGAATGCATCTCTAGCCGGATCTTTATCGCCCTGTTCCCCTGCATGATCTCTGTAATAATCCTTCTCCCATGCAAGCTGTCCCATCATCTTGGACATTGCCTCTGCCATGCTGTTCCCGTGGATCATTCGTGTCCCACCAGCCATGTTGTGACAGTTGTTGCAGAGTGGGATTATCAATCCGTCTGCATCTGCCCTGCTTCGGTCAACTCCAAATATCAGATGATGTGTTGCCTCTACCGGTCTGCCGCAGATTAAACAAATTCCTTCATACCTCGTAACAATGCTCTGTGCCACGCTTGCCTCCAATAAAAAAGACCGGCAAACGCCAGTCTCAAAGCATTGAATCTATGTTAAACATTCCGTAATTCGTAAGCTCATCAAATGCCGATGACGTAGCATCGACCATATCCTTGAACTTCGATTCCGGGAATCCTTCCAGCTGTGAGAAGTAATCGTCATTCCAATCGCCCTCTGCTACCGTGAAGAATCCATGCTGCCATTGCGCCGCAACCGGAGTCGCGCGGAAGGTTTTGTCTCCCGTCTCTGGCCTTGCCACCGCATCATATCCGGCCAGCTGTGAAATGTAATATGCCGCTTGGCTTTTTCCTGCTTGCCCAGGATCTTGGGGAAGCCTTGTCTTCACATACCCATACGCAGCCTTATCGGACGCAGCTGTGTTTTTTATCAAACTCAGCACCTGTCCGGCAGACAGCCTCATATTGATGACATCCAGGATTGCATATTGTCCGTCCTTCATCATCGCCATCAGAACACCAGCCGTATATGCCGGATCCCCTTTTTCGTCTTCGGCTGTTGCCGCAAGATCCCATCCTCTGCACAGTGAGATGATGTTTTGTCGGTTGATCAAACTCTTCGGAACAACCTTGACCTGACCTCTCTGGAACATAAGACCCGCATGATTCTTGATCTTCCAGTTGCCATTAAGTAGTCTTTCTCGCTCCACCATCGGAAGGTTCAGAAGGTTGGTCATGTACTGAGGATTGCTCTTCAGCAATTCCTTATTGTCCTGAACCGATGACGGAATAAAAGTAACCGACTTTGCAACGAACGGAAGCTGATCTTCCTCTACTCCGTCATCCCTCGCATAGCCGATTGCATCCTCTTTATTATCAAACCAATGGATCACGCCCTTCAGACGCACCATCCATCGGATCACGCCAGCTCTCTCCTTGATGGGATACCCTGTATCCTGATCAATCCACCATGAGATGAATCTTGCAACCCAGGAATCTGCGTCCGGATTGCACGTCGCTCTGATGTATGGCTTCACGCCACACACGGAACGATTTCGAGAGAACATATAGAAAAACTGATACTCTGTGAAATGACACAGCTCATCGAACTCTATGAGACATATCTGAGATCCCTGCCACTGCTCGCAATCCTCATTTCTTGTCAGATGTGCGAACGTGATTGATGCGCCGGACTTGAAGTTCCAATGCAGCTTTGGTGTCTTCCCTGATACCGCACCTTTGATGTATGGATAGATCTCTCTTGCCGAATCCCACAATCCACCAGGAGCAGTGATCTGTGTATACGCATGGCGAAGAATCAGCACATTGAACTTCGGATTATCAATATGCCTCAGCGGTTCCAGAAGCTCGGCATACGTCTTGCCTCCACCAGCTGCCCCACCATAGACACATATGTCGGCGCTCGATGCCAGGAACTGTTCCTGCGGTCCAGGCTGAGGAGCAAAGATCATACCCATATCTCATCTCCTCCCCCTATTTTCATTCCGCGTCTTCTCTGCCGTTCTGTGGGATGTAGATCTGTACACCCTGCTCTGCTCCGACATCCACCCTCATGTCATCTTTCTGACCAAGATACTGTTTGCCCAGGAAGATCGCCATGGCAGCCGACTTCTCAGCCAGCTTGAACTGTGTACGTCTGAGACTGATTTTGCCTCCAGCAGAGTATTTTATAAAAGCCTCCGAAAAAGTCGTATTGTACGTCCGTTTGCACCAATTCTCGATGGTATCCACGGAGCATTTAAAGAAATCAGCAATTTCTACCTCTGTGCACTGTAAGTGACACAGATTCTCGAATACCTGCTGATCAATCTCTTTCCTCGGCCGTCCTGTTCTAGCCATAACTACCACTCATAACCACACTTAGGACACCTGTGTGTAGCTCCTTTCAGTTTCTCCTTCAGAGCATCGTCTTCAGACTTGAATCCAAACTCTGTCATGTCGAAGATATCCTTTAATTCCTGCAATTCTGCATGCAGCTTGTCTTTGTCCCATGTGGCAATCTCTGCTACACGGTTATCTGCCAGCCGGAATGCCGTTACCTGTTCCTCCGTAAGATCATCTGCGATAATGCAAGGAACATTTTCAATATGCAGCTGCTGCGCCGCCAGGAAGCGTGTGTGTCCTGCAATGATCACGCTGTCCTTGTCGATGATGATCGGATTTAGGAATCCGAACTCCTTGATCGACTTCTTGACTGCCTTTACTGCTTTTTCATTACGTCTCGGATTGTTGTCGTAATACTGAATACCATCCAGAGGCTTATATGTGATCTTTATCTGTTCAGCCATTGGTCATATATCTCCGTTGCAATATTCGCCATCATGTTGGGAGGAACGCTCATGCCACAAACGTACTTCGGTTCATTACAACAAAAGTCGTAATCCTGCGGGAATGACTGAGCATTTCTATAGTCCTCATCCGTAAATGGCTTTCTATCGCACATTCTCCACGTCTCGCCGCCGGAAGTAATTGCCGGAGCAACTACGCCATCTGCCACAATATATGTGGTGAAGTATTTTCCCTTCTTTCCGGTCATCCGATAATATGGATCTTCCAGTGACCGATCCCCTTCTTTCGCTCGTTTCGCAAGCTGTGCCAGAACCGTACTCTCATCCACACTTCTCCCGTTAGCTGTTCTCACATCTCCGAACGGAATTGCGTCATAATGAAAATCCAGCTTCAGCTTCGGATACCCCATCCGATTCGCAACAAAGAATACTCTGTGTCTTGCAGACGGGACATCCATCCTTGCTGCATTCAAACTAAAGATCTGCACCTCATAACCAAGCTCTCGGAATCTCTTAATAATCAGATTCACATACCCCTTTGCATTACCATGTAAAAGGCCAGGAACATTCTCAGCACACACAACCTTTGGTTTCAGTTTTTCAACCGTGTCCAAGAACACGAAGAACAGATCGTCCAATGTCTGATCTGCTTGTCCTTCTCGGAACTTTTTTAGTTTTCCCCACGTCTTTTCTCTCTGGCCTGCACTGCTGAATGTCGTGCAGTTATGCACGGCAATGTTAGATACTGTATATGATTCATCTTCTTCCACGGAGAGGTTGTACACCTCTGTTTGTTCTTCGATAGTCTTTTTCCATCGGAAGGGAAGCCATATATAACCTGCTTCATATATAAAATGTTGTTGTTTTCTGGCCTCCGTATAAAACTGCAGACTATATATGGGCTTTGCATTCACTTTGCGCCCTTCTATGCAGTCGCAGTTATGCTCTCTATACGATATTTCGGTTGGCTGCTTATATAACTTCGCAACTATCTGCTGAATACCCAGGATCAAATCATAGCTTACGCTTGTGCACGTCCATTTTCCGACTTGTTCATAATAGTGCCCATCCGTAGATAAATATCCGCTCAAGAACGACTCTAGCAAATTCTCCGGAAGGGAAATAATCTCGTCTGTTAGATGCTTTTGGCACGCACCATCTCCGTAAGGCTCAAGGAACTCATACAGCTCTGCACTACTAATTTCTGCACGTATGCTAGTACGCTCCTCCGAAAAGCGCGCTCGGAAACCAGCATTTTCAATCAAGTTTCTAAGCCAATCTTGTTCATCGTGTGCGCAGCACAGATAAACCACTTTTCGATCCTTTCGCCTCCATCCATCGCCAAACCATGCTCCAATGAACTTCCAGAAAGCCTCATTCGCAACATCTATGTCGTGCTTATGGTCTATCCTGATCGCATGGCCGAACAAACAGTGCTTTGTGTAAATACCATCCCATTTCGGTATTTTCGATTCACCATTGACCGGAATTCCAACATAGCTTTGTTTTTTCGTAGTTCCATCGCTTCCCTTTTCGATGACAAGACTCTCAACGGGAACCCACTCAGGATTGCTGAAACAGCGTTTCTTATCGCTATCCTTGGTCATTGTTCGTACAAAAAAAGGATGATTGCCTGTCGCTGTAATAGGCATCACCCCTTGAATCTTCACCTCATAGCAGTTATCTGCTGTGTGACTCATTGTGTTTTTTACTTTTCTATATCGTCCTCTATGCGTAAGGACCATGTCCCCAGGAAGAACATTTTCAATCTTTTTGTACCTGCAGCTTGTTTTAACCATCGCCCCCGCAGCGAAACAAGGAGGTGATCCATCCAGGATATCCAGGTGATACAGCTCCTCCGGGATATCTTCCATCTCGTTAAACTTTCGAAGATCCATGTTGAAGTTGTACTTCGGATGATGGTTCTTTACATACATCGCATTGATCTTCGGATCGATCTCTACGTTGCCGATTACATGAAATCCGGCTCTCTTGTATCCCATGGATGACCCACCACCACAAGAGAACGTGGTGAGAACATTTATATCCTTATCCGGATTCAGATCCTTCAGATACCACTTCCAATCGAATCTGTGATTGCTCATGCGTTGCCTCCTTCATTCCATCGAAAGCCGCACACCGGACACTCACATTCAAAGTTCTCGTCTTCGAAGTCGTCCAAGCTGACCTCTGTTGAGTCATCCAGATCCTGTTCCCTAACAACGCCATCGTCTTCACCAATATCGGTAAAGCCAAATAATGTCATGTCGATATCCATGATCTTGTCTAACTCTTCATCCAGCTTCTCGTAATCCCACTTGGCCAGTTCCTGTGTCTTGTTATCAACCACGCGGAATGCCTGCACCTGCTCGGAGGACAGATCGTCTGCACAGATAACCGGAACTTCTTCCAGACCCAGCTCCTGTGCTGCCTTATATCTCGTATGACCTGCAACGATTGTCCCTGCAGCATCAATGATAATCGGCACCTTGAAGCCAAATTCCTTGATAGATTCCTTCACCGCCGGAACCGCATCGTCATTGATCCGCGGATTGTTGGCATATGGATGGAGATCATCAAGGCGCATCATCACAATTTTGCGCTCTTCCATATCGTTTCCTCTTTTCTGCATAAAAAAGACACCCGCGTTTCCGTGGATGTCTTGCCAGTTTTTATGTATGCCAGTATGAGAAGGGAATATGTTTTAGGGGGGATTCCTCACAGCTGTTCTGTAAATAAATAGGACGGCTCGTTCATAGGTTCGGACCGCCCCACAATTTGCAGAAAGGAGTAGCTATGCGTGGCTTCTTCCTACTGGCACCATATACCATAACATTTTAGTTACGACATTGTAAACGACATATTTGCGACATTGTAACTTCTCTAAGCACTCAGTCAAAAAATTCAGAATCCGGCCGGAGAAAGAATGCTACGCTATCGATTGCTGTTCCAAGATCTCTTTGAACTGTACGCTCCACAACTCCTTCGGATTCCGCAATCTCTGCCACTGTCCACTCGTTGTCTTCCAGGAATCTGCGCTTCAATGTTCGAAACTGTCTTTTCTTCTCCTCACTCACAGAGTTGTTACACGATGTCTCATACATCCTGATCGCATTATCAATATCGTTCAGCTGGACGTGATTGCGGATTCTCCGTGCCTGATCCTCATCCAGAACCCTCTGCACGTTTTCCTCTCGGTTCTCCATCAAGCCTCTGAGATAATCGTCACGGTACTGTTCGACCTCTGCATCCGTTAACGGAGCATTATCATTCTCGACCACCATTCGCAGGTCCTTGTACTTTGCCAGAATCTTCGTCATCTTTGCATGAATGGCTTTATGAGACTTCTTGCTTGCCCGTTCCTCTTCCTCCTTGCAGATCTTCCTGAGATTCCTGCAAATATCGTCCAGCGTAAAAGATTCTGCTTCCGTCACGTCTGCCTCCCATCCTGTTTAATTAACCTTTCCGTACTTGATTCCGGTTTTTTTCAGCCCTGTAATAAATTTTAATAACTCTTCCTTGGTTCCTGCAAGCTGAACATTCATGGAACCTCTGCATGCGATGTCGTTTTCTTTCATGAGATCCATGACCTTGCAAAGAACCTCGCCATTGAAGACAATTCCGACCTTCATGCTGCGCATCTCATCCCTTGTCTCTTCGGTCTTCTCCGGCTCATGTTCTTCTGCCGCTGACTGAAGCGGATCCGCATGTACTTTCTCTGGCTCTCTGGTTGCCTCTTCCTGGGCATTTTCATTCTCAACCTTGGAATGTCCATCCAAACGGTCTGCAAGCTCTTCTGCCTGTCTCTGTGCGTTCTCCTGAGCCTTCCTAGCTTCCATCGCCGCCTTAGTGTTCTTGTACTCGTTCACTGCCGCTAGCGTGTCGCCCAGGTCGTAACGCTTCTGGAACTCCGTCAGAGCGATTGCCTGTTCATCCTCCGGGAGATTGTTGCAGAAATCAAAGCCGGACCGCAGATTCGTTACCTTGGCTGTGATTGCCTCTTTCACCTTCGACATCGTGACGGATGCATTTAACCAGGATGCGTCACTCAGTTTCTCGATG
>CAVAJA010000344.1:0-10139 GCA_963588615.1 Lachnospiraceae bacterium
GAGCGGAGCCTTCCTTTTATGCGCTCTGCCGCGCAGCATATAACCTAACCAATGGGTATCAGAAGCTGCATGCCATGGGTTACAGCTATCGCGATATTTCTTTTGGGAATCTTTTCTTTGATCCTGACAACGGAGATGTTCTTATTTGTGACAATGATAATGTTTCGGCAAACGGAAACGATGACAGTTCCGTGTATGGAACACCAAGATTTATGGCTCCGGAAATTGTCGTTGGGAAGGCAAAGCCGTCGAGAAATACGGATCTTTATTCACTGGCAGTTCTGCTGTTTTACATGTTCATGATGGGGCATCCGCTGGAGGGCAAACAGGAGGCGGATATTCGCTGTATGGATATTCATGCGATGAACCGCCTGTATGGAACGAATCCGGTATTTGTTTATGACCCGCAGAACAAGACCAATCGGCCGGTAAAAGGATATCAGGATAATGTCATTCTTTACTGGGATCTTTATCCGCAGGTGATACGGGATCTTTTCACAAAGTCATTCACGGAAGGACTAACACACCCGAATAAACGCGTAACAGAAAAACAATGGTTGGACGCTTTTGCCAATCTGATAACCGGTATTATGAGCTGCCCGGATTGCGGTGCAGAGGTCTTTTATGACGAGAATAAAGTGTCTGCGGGAGTAGGGCATATTTGCTGGAATTGCGGACAGGTAGTTGCTCCTCCGGTGCTGATGCTGGCAGGCAAGAGCCGAGTTCTCTTGAATAAGGGAACAAAGATTTTTTCTCATTCTGTGTGCGGTGATTATGATATGAAGACCATTGCGGCAGAGGTTGTCCAGAATCCCAACAATCCGGATATATGGGGCATTAAGAACGAAACAAACGGGAATTGGACATATATGAGAGCAGATGGCCAACAGATTCCGGTGGCGCCCGGAAGAAGCGCGGCAATCGCCAGAAATGCAAAAATCGATTTCGGTCAGCTGACCGGTGAGTTTCAATAGCAAAGAACAAGAGACAGGAGGACAGGAAGATGGCAAACCTTAAGAGACCAGGCGGAGAGCTTGCATCCAGACCGTTACATTTTATCTGGGTAGTGGATTGCTCGGGATCTATGTATGGGGAAAAAATAGGGACGGTTAATCATGCAATTCAATCTACGATCCCTGAAATGGTGGATGCAGCGAGGAATAATCCAAACGCACAACTGTTAGTGCGTACATTGAAATTTTCAAGCGGTGCATCCTGGGTGACTGCAAATCCGGTGCCGATCGAGGATTTTGCATGGGATGATCTGACAGCCGGTGGCCTTACCGATCTCGGGAAGGCCTTTGACATGCTGGCTGCACAGCTCACCATTCCGCCCATGACAGATCGTGCACTTCCTCCGGTTTTAGTGCTGCTTTCGGATGGGCAGCCTACAGATGAATATAAAAAGTCATTGGACAAGCTGCTGCACCTCCCGTGGGGAAAGAAGGCGGTTCGCATTGCAATTTCGATTGGACAGGATGCAGACGATGATGTGTTGGCGCAGTTTACCGGAAATAAAGAGTTGGTGCTGCAGGCCAACAATCCGCAGGCACTGGTTAAGATGATTAAATGGGCATCAACAGCTGCGTCCATGGTTTCTGCTCCGGCCAGCCGTCCTATGGATCAGGATCAGATTGATTTGCCGAAAGATCCCAGCCAGACAAATGCTCCGCTTGTGTTGGATATGAACAATATTCCGGATCCGGCATCGGTAGGAGCTGGAGATGTATGGTGATTTGGCTTTAGTGGAAATATTTCAACCACAGATCGGGTACTGATTTGAAAAGACATGGGAGAGGGCGTGGAGCATGAGACAGAATGTTCTTGGGAAAAGTGTGCAGGGCGCATCTCATATTCGGACTGGAGTGGAATGCCAGGATAGCTGGAAGAAAGTGCTCCTGGATGACGGAACGATTCTTCTTGCTGTTGCAGATGGACACGGCAGCAAGAGTTGTCCGTACAGCAAGACAGGCTCTCGGATTGCGGTGAACGTATTCTGCGATATCATGAAGGATTTATGTGAGAGTTATGCGGAAAATCCGGAGTTTCTGCCGACTTATCTGAACCGGGAAGGGGATATTGGAGTCGCAAAGGCAATTGACGCTGAGTGGAAAAAGCGTGTCATAGAGCGCCATCGCAAGAACAAGCGAGAAATTAAGCAGCTGGAAAATGGTGACGACAATTTAAGAGAGGTGTATCAACAATACGGCTCTACGCTGTTGGGGCTGATGATCGGCAAAAACTTCGTTTTTGGCTTTCAGCTTGGAGACGGGGATCTTTGTTATGTCCATGGCAGTGACGTTGATCGAATCGTTGAACCGGAAAAAATCCTCGGCGTGGAGACTCACTCGCTTAGCCGTGAAAAAGCATGGGAAAAAGCAATCACGGTTGTTCGATGGATTGATGTGAGCGAACAACTGCCGGCATTATTTACGCTGTCGTCGGATGGATATGCGAACAGTTACAAGAATGAGGCAGGATTCCAGAAGGCTGTCTCTGATTATTTTGATCTCCTGAATCAGCATGGGGTGAAAGCTGTCGAATCTGCGTTGCCTTCCTGGCTTGCGGAAACAAGTGAAATGGGATGCGGAGATGATATTACGATGGTAATGGCATACTTTACCGGAGATTGACAGCATCGTCGAGCATGATGTGCTGAATGTGATGGCCATCTATTATGACCGGATGAATGTTGATCAGAAGAGAGGCACGATAAGATATATGTCAGAGAAATTACACATTCTCTGGGAAGAAAAGAGGAATAAGGGATGAACAAGGTCAGGAATGTCGTAAAAGAGGAACTGCTGGGCTGGAAACCATGGGAAGTCGCATGGTTGATTGTTGCCTGCACGACAATCCTGGCTTTGTCTGTTTATTGGCAGGACACTGCGATGGGAATCGTTTCAGCAATTGCTGGAGTGGCTTGTGTTGTTTGTACAGGAAAGGGCAAATTGAGCGCATACCTTTTCGGGACGATCAACACCTTGCTGTATGCAATCATTTCATACAAGGCACGATTTTACGGCGAGGTCATGCTGAACGCACTGTATTATTTTCCAATGCAGTTCTATGGGATTTATGTGTGGAGCAAGCACATGAATGAAGAAACGCATGAGGTCGAGAAAAAGGAAATGCAGCCTCGACGGAAAATTCTGTTGGGCATAATCGTAGCGGGGGCCACTGCGGTATATGGATTTATACTGCAGACTCTTGGAGGAACGCTGCCGTACGTGGATGCGCTTTCAACAGTGGTGTCTGTGGTTGCAATGATTATTTCGATCAAGATGTATGCAGAGCAATGGATTTTGTGGATTGTGGTGGATGTGGTCACTGTAATCATGTGGGCGTTTGCCTTTATGCAGGGAAGTGACAGTATTGCTACGCTGCTGATGTGGGTGGTCTATCTGGTGAATGCGTTCCTGATGTATGCGAAGTGGATGAAGGAGGCAAGAGGACATGCGGTATAAGGTTGGAATGTATGGCGGTTCCTTTGATCCGCTGCATATCGGTCATATTGATGCGATTATCCGCGCAGCCTCACAATGCGAAAAGCTGTATATCGTTCTAAGTTACTCGCGCGAGCGAGACCATATTCCGATGGAATACCGTTTCCGTTGGATTAAGAACAGTTTTCGGCACATGGACAACATTGAAATCGTTCTGTTGGAGGATACGGCGGCCAGCAAAGAAGAATATGACAGCGGACATCACTGGGAAGATGGGAGAGATGCGGTCCTCTCCCAGATTGGAACGAAGCTTGATGTCGTTTTTTGCGGAGATGATTATGTAGGAACCGACCGATATGAGGAATTGTACCATTGTGATGTTGTATATCTGGATCGTAGTGTGGTTCCGATCAGTTCGAGCGAGATACGAGAAAATCCATTTCGATACTGGGAGTATGTTCCGAGAATCTGCCGGCCGTACTTTACGAAGAAGATATTATTCGTCGGTGGTGAGAGCACCGGTAAATCGACACTGACAGCCAACATGGCGCTTGCGTATAACACGAATTATCTGGAAGAGGTGGGGCGAGAAGTTTGCGATGCGGCCGGGTCTGAGGAGTTGATGATCGCGGAGGATTTCTACGAAATTCTGTTGAAGCATAAAGTGAAAGAGACGGAGTTGATAAAACAGAGCAATAAGCTGTTTTTCGTTGATACCGATGCGTTGACAACAAAATTCTATGTCCAGTTCTTGTTAGGAGACGAGAGGAAGAAGGCCGAACGTTTAGCAGATGCAATTGCACAGATTAATACGTTTGATCTGGTGTTCTTCCTGGAACCGAGCGTTGCGTTTGTTCAGGACGGCACACGCAGTGCAGAGATTGAAGCAGACAGAGAGAAATACAGCAGCCAGATTAAGGCGCTGTTTGATCAAGCTGGAATAGATTACATTTGCTTAGCTGGAGATTATCTGGACCGCTATGAGGCGGTACGGAGAGTCATTGCGGAGAAGTATGGAATCTAAGGAGAGAATGTTATGTCATTGGATAATTTTCTGAGTTTTTTGCAACAGCTTCTTGCCATGGTTGACCCTAAGAATAAGGCGTCAGTCGAGCTGGCGAAAATATCACTGCGTACAGTGATAAGCCTAGCGGAAACTTCGCGGAAAGTGGACATGGCAACGTTGCGTCTTATGCATTTGGCGGAGGCGCAATTTGACTTCCTTGTAATGCATAGGGAGGATTACATTGGTGTTCCTGGAGAATACAGCGAGAATCATATGAAGAGAAAACGGTTGGAACATGTTCTGACACCGGGCTGCTGAGATGCATACGATACAGGTTGGAAACCGCCAGCTGAATATCAAGGATTATTATTGTGCGGCCGATGATGAGAACTATATTTGCCGAGCGGACAACAAGCTGTGGCTGTATATCAACATCACGGATATTTGCAATGCAAGATGTCCGTTTTGCGTGAATCCGTCGAGATCCGGAGGAAACAACCCTTTTTCCGTTGAGAAATTGAGGAACACACTGAGAATGGCGGCGCCCTTTATTTACGGAGTTTCAATAACCGGTGGGGAACCGATGTTGAATCCTACGCTGGTTGATGAAACGGCTGCTGTTGTCACGGAGATTCTTGGGCCGTATGTGGAACTGGATTTGGTGACAAACGGAACGAATATAGGAGATATTCTGAAGCTAAAGAGTCTTCGGCGATTTGAGGGTGTCCATATCAGCAGGCATCGAATCGATGATGCCGACAATGCTGCACTGTTTGGTGCGAAGGTACCGAATATCAGAGCAATCAAAAATGTAATTTCTGAGCTAAGCGATCCGGCACAGATTGTATTGAACTGTGTGATGCAAAAGGGCGGCGTCTGTAGTGCGGCGGATATGGCGGAATATCTGGAGATGGCCGCATGGGCTGGAGTCAGAAATACCAGCTTTGTTGGAATGTTCCTGGCAAATTCATTTTGCAGAGAGACTTACGTGGCGCTTGCCGATATTGATTTATCGAAGGATGCGAGATTTCGGATTTGGAATAAATTCAATGACTATGAGTACTGCCGGTGCTGCAACGGAGATTACAAAGCGACAAACGGATATGTTCGATTCTATTATCGGTATCCGGGCAACAAAAAGGCAGAGTACTGCAGGCAGCTGGTCTATACAGCGGATAATAGACTGCTGGATGGATTCGGTGGGACGGAAATTACGTTTTGAGCACATGAGATATTCGGTTATTCGGCATGAAAATTTACAAAATGACGGATGATCTGGTTCATAAAGGAGAACGGTAATGGCCAAACTCAAAATTATCAGTAACCCCTACGGAAAGAAAATACGTTATCAAAAGTGGCAGGAGAATGCCGAAAATTGGACGGATATTGACTACTTGAATTGTAAGAACAGCAAGCTTCTCAATCAGGAGCTTTCTGCGGGCTTTTTTCCCTTTTGTGCAAAAAAATAGTTGATGCCATTATAGAAGAATATGGGGCTGAGGACGAAGCAATCCAAATTGTATTTGAAGGATCTGATGACGAATTCAAAGAGTTGGAGGCCGCTTGTGCATGTAGTGAAGAAAAGTATCCTATTTCTGCGCAGCGTTTGAATATCGGACTTGAAAACGCCAGAGATATTTTGCCGGAAGTAAAAAAGCTTTTTCAGGAAATGAATCCCTTGATCATGCAAAGCGTTTCGGATCAGGAAAAAATTCAAAGGGATCTGAGTCGGTTTACAGACGCGTCAAGCGATGTGGTTCCCATTTGTGTACTAGGTAATTATAGCGCAGGAAAATCCACATTCATCAATGCGTTAATTGGGAGTGAAATTCTTCCGAGTGGTATTGAACCAATTACGGCAAAAATCTATAAAATCGAACGCTCAAAATATCAGGATCGAGCTTCTGTGAGATGCAAGTATCGGAATCAAGATGTTCTCATAGTATTCACGGACAGCGAAACAAAATTTGATAACGAGTCTCTAGATGCCCTTTCCACTGCTCTGAAAGCGGGACTGGATGAAATGACAAATTCTAGCCTTGTGCTTCGAGTAAACAAAGCATTGAGCATAATCAACAATTTTGAGAGTAATGCCGAGGAGGAGCGAATTTCAGATTTGATTGAGGTTGAAATTCCTTTTAGTAAAGGAGTCCTTGCGCAGTCACAGCATCCATTTGTTTTGTTTGATACACCAGGGTCGAATTCTGCCTCAAATGCAAAGCACTTAACGGTATTGAAGGAAGCAATGGCAAACATGACAAATGGATTGCCTATATTCCTTTCAACGCCGGATTCGCTTGACAGCACAGATAATGAAAATCTTTACCATATCATCCGCGACATGGAAGAACTGGATAGTCGTTTTACGATGATTGTAGTAAATAAAGCAGACGGCCCAGGTCTTCAACGTAGAGAGTCAACTGAAGCGGAAGAAACTCACATATTAAGCCAGGCAGTTCCTCGTAATCTGTATTCTGGTGGCTTGTTCTATGTATCGTCTATTATGGGACTTGGTTCTAAAAATAATGGGGAATTTATTGATGAGTTCTATGCAGAAACTTATGAGGATCAGATTTACAAATACAGCAACCCCAATGAACGTCGTTACAAGATGCTCTACAGCTACAACATTATGCCGGCTCAGTTAAAGCAACGTTCCTTTAATGCGGCAGCATCTCAGCAGAATTTAGTGTATGCAAACAGTGGCTTATTCAGCATTGAAACGGAGATAGAGACTTTTGCGGGAAAGTATTCTTCGTACAACAAATGTTTTCAATCACAAATGTTTTTGACGAAGGTGATTTCGATAACGGCAGATGAAATCGAGCATCAAAAAGAAGCATGTGACGAAATACGACAGAGCATCAAAGATAAACTGGAGGAGGACAAGGCAAAACTCATCGAAAAGTTGGAAACAACCGCTGCAGAGGAGCGCCAGCAATATGATGATGGTTATTTTGACCATATGAGCGTATTCCTTGCAGGGACAGAAAGCGTTTTTTCTGAACAAGAATTAAGTTCTCAGGTAGCACAACTAACGAAGCACTTTGAATGTGAGATGGGCTATGACAAGCATCAAGACGATGCTAGAAAATCGATCTCCTATATTGGTAGCAATTTGAAAGATCGATTCAACAACGCCTCTCAAAAGTTCAGTATGGATACGTTGAAATCTGTTGCAAGTGGCTTTATTAGTGATGCGACGGCGGCAAAAGATGCGTATATAGAGAGTATGGATGTACGGCATCAGGTTGATAAGGCAGCGGCAGATAAACTTCTCGAAAATGTGTCGGAAGACTTTGTAAATCGTCTTGAAAACACAAATGATCTTCTGGATCAGAAGTCACAAGCATATTGGACAGACAAAACGGAAGGCTTAAGATCAATTCTGGCTCAGATTGTGACAGGATCAGATGTATTAACGGATGAGCGAAGAGAAGAACTAGAGAGAATAATTATCACGTATCAGGAGCTGACGTTTGCGGAAACTTCTACGAAAGAGATTTTTAACAAAGAAAATTTTGAATATCGTATTAAGGTCGGAGAACACGTTTTTTGGCAATCAGATCATTTGAATATAGCTAAATTATCAAGGACCTATAACACAAATTTCGCCACATGCATTGAAGGCCGCTATAAATCCATAGAAGGAAGTCATCGTGAGAGTGCACATGCATGGATGCAGAGTCTGCTGGATGAGATTTACAACAATATCGTCAAATATAGTCCGGAACTATCTAAGCAGGCGAAGCAAATCCAGGTGATGACCGATCAAATTGGGGCATGGGAGCAAAGAAAGAAAAAGCTTGGTGATTATAGGGACGAACTCTGCTCCATGATGGATTGGAAAGTACTTTGAGGTTAAACAGCTGATTTTCAGTAAAAGGGAAAGAGTATGGGAATAAGAAATATCATTAAGAAAGCCGGAGGAAAGGCTGCGGATACGGTTGCCAAATTAGCTATATTAAGTCCTGAACAGCTTCAAAATGTGCAAGAGCAGCGCGAACAATATCTCACACAGATTCCAAGCATGGATGATACTGCAGCGGAGGAACTGACGAAACGGTTGCTTGCTGCAAGCAGTATCGAGATATACAACGAATATCTCCAACACATTCGCGATATGTACATTCCTATGAAAAGAGAAATCGAGTATGACGGGAATTTCCAGCCCGCACATAATATTCGTTTTTTCAATATCACAAAGTGGGTAACGGACAAGAAGGAAAACAGCCTTGAAAAGCTGGTCAATGTTTACCAAGTTCTTTCTGATGAAAGCTGTAATATTGCGCTTGTTTTCAACAGGACTTGCGATGCAACGAGTGTTTTCCTTGCAGTGGTGAATACTGATAACGCCGATGACAATGTCGATGTTGAAAACTACAGGAAAAGGCTTGCTGAAGCTATCAGAGGCAATTTCCCTGGTGCCGAGTGGAATGATAAAAACGGCACCGGTGTCTTGCCGTGCTTAAAAAACAGTTTGCCGTACTCTGTCGCCAGTGCTTCCAATATTCCCGGCGAAAAATCCGAAAAGTTTATCAGTCAGACAATCGAAAAGCTTCTTGACGGCATTGTTCCGGATACGAAAGCCAAAGAATATACGATTATCCTCTTGGCTACGCCTATCGATGATGTCGAGAATAGAAAGCTGCATTTGGCTGAGCTTTATTCAGCACTTGCTCCGTATGCAGGATGGCAGACAAATTTCACCTATCAAGAGTCTTCCGGTACAAATTCGATGGCCACGTTTGGTTTGAACGCAGGTGTCAGTGCCGGCATTCAACAGGGACAGAACTCATCCGTGACGAATACTTCCGGAACAACTGATTCGACGGGAAGTTCAGAAAGTGACTCGACTGGTTCATCAACAACGGATTCTACTGGGGCATCTGCCACAGATTCTTCTTCAAATACGGAAACAGATTCAACAGGCAGTTCAACTGGATCTTCGACATCCGATACACAAAACAGCAGTCAATCTCATGGCACAGGAAGCAATGCAAGCCATGCCGATTCCTCGGGTAATTCTGATTCTGCTGGGGTATATTTAGGTGGATCATTAAGTGGGACTGTAGGCGTTAATCTTGTCGGAGAAGCATCTTCCACTGCAACTGTTAATGCAGGAGCTAACTATAATCATACTTGGCAGTCCGGAACTTCTGATACCACAGGCACAAGCATATCAGATACGTTGACAGAAGGTACAGCCAAAACAGTTACAGATACGGTTGGACAATCAACAGGCCATTCTGTCACAGAGACTGTCGGAAAAGCTATAACAAGCTCCACAGGCAGAGCCGTCGCCAATTCTGTTGGAAAAACCATTGCCAACACGCTTGGACATGCCGTTTCCAAATCCATTTCTACTGCGCAGGGCGTATATAAGGGTGTGAACTTCGGAGGAAACTTTGGAGCTAATTTTGCCCGTTCTTCCAATGTGACTGCGACCGTTGGTAAAAACGAAGGCATCACGCAGTCGTTTACCAACTATAACATTAAGCATACGCTTGAGATCCTCGAGCAGCAGATGAAGCGATATGAGCAGAGTACAGCACTGGGAATGTGGGACTTTGCGGCGTATGTGTTGAGCGAAGATCAGAATGTTGCCAACAATGTGGCTCATTCCTACCTTGCACTTACCCAGGGTGAACAATCTTATATGTCACAGACGGCAGTCAACCTTTGGC
>CAVAJA010000345.1:0-8830 GCA_963588615.1 Lachnospiraceae bacterium
GGCTGGATGTCAGGTAATCTGTACCATCACAAAACCTTATAGTAGGAGGAGAAAACATGCGATATGTCAAAGAAAAACAGCACCAAAATAACCGCCCTTTACGAACGCCTGTCCCGCGACGATGACCTTCAAGGTGAGAGCAATTCGATCCTAAATCAAAAAAGCTACCTCGAAGAGTATGCGAGGAAGAAAGGCTTTAAGAACATCCGACATTTTACGGACGATGGCTACAGTGGAACGAATTTTAACCGTCCCGGATTCAATGCCCTGCTTGCTGAAGTAGAAATGGGAAATGTCGAAACAGTGATTGTTAAAGACATGAGCCGCTTCGGACGCAATTATCTTCAAGTCGGTTTCTACACGGAAATCCAGTTTCCAAAGAAAGGCGTGCGGTTTATCGCTATCAACAACAGCGTGGACAGTGCGAATCCCACCGACAACGATTTTACCCCATTCCTGAATATCATGAATGAGTGGTACGCAAAGGATACCAGCAACAAGATCAAGGCCGTTTTCAAATCAAGAATGGAGCAGGGACTCCGATGCAGCGGTGCAATCCCCTATGGCTATACGCGAAAGCCGGATGACAAGCAGACGCTATATGTTGATGAAACAGCCGCAGAAGTTGTCAGAAGAATTTTCAGTATGGCCGCCGAAGGAGTGCCGCTACGCAAAATTGCGGAGTCGCTGGAAAAGGACAAAGTTCTGATTCCTGCGGCATACAACGAAAAATATCATCCGGATCAGGCACGAACACACACCTATCATGACCCTTATCACTGGTCCACTACGATGATCACCTATATTCTTGATCGTCAGGAATACCTGGGACATACGGTTCTGGGGAAATCTATTCGAGATAATTTCAAGACGAAAAAACGAAGAAAAGCAACCGAGGAAGAACTGCTCATCTTCCCCAATACTCACGATGCTGTTATTGATCAGGAAACCTGGGACAATGCGCAACGGCTTCGCAAACGAAGTCCTAAGAAGCTGCCAGACGGTACGTATTCGCATCGGCTATCTGGTATGGTTTTCTGCGCCGACTGCGGAGCTCGTATGGGATACTCCAGCCCGGAGGCTAACAAAGCGCAGGCACACATGGACAGCAGTTCCAGTTTTCAATGTGGAAATTACCGCAACGCCTACCACAAATGCACATCACATTTTGTCAAATCCTCATCTCTGGAAAAGGCAATCCTCATTGCGCTTCAGGCTGTGGCACAGCATGCGCTCGAAAATGAAACGGCGTTTATTGAAGAGCTTAAAGCACAGTATGCCGAGCAGCGTGCAATGGAAACCTCCGACAACAAGGTGGAAATAGCCGCAGCAGAAAAGCGAATTGCCGAACTGGATGCCCTAATTCAGGAATTGTTTGAAGCTAAATTTCAGGGCGCACTTCCTGAAAGGCAAGTAGAACGGTTGATGAATCAATATGATGCAGAGCAGGTTGAGCTGGAGGAAAAGGTGGCACAGCTTTCAGATACAGAAAAATCCGATTCCCAACCGAAAATCAGCCCGGAACGTTTTCTAAACTTGATTCACAAATATCAAAATTTTGATGAGCTGACGGATTCCATGCTCTATGAATTCGTTGAAAAGATCGAAGTTCATGCTGCGACAGGAGGACGCACAAGGTATCGCCAACAGCAAATTGACATTTACTTCAATTTCATTGGCCAGTACCTGCCTCCGGCGGAGCCAATCAGTGAAGAAGAACGTATCCAGGAAATAGACGCGCTGGCGGAACAGAAGAAAACGGAAAAAGCCAGAAATAGTGAGAGAAGGCGGAAAGAACGTCTTGCAGCAATGAAAGAATCTGCGGCAGCCGGCGATCCAGAAGCACAGGAGTGGTTGGAGAAATATCGTGAGCGTTGTCGGCTTTCCAACGCAAAGCGGCGCGAGAAGTTGAAAGCACTCAAAGCAGCTGATCCGGAATACATTCAGCAACAGGCCGAAAAGCAACATGCCAAGGCCGAAAAAGAGCGCCTCAAAGCGGAGCGTATGCTTGAAAATAAAAAAAGGCGCATAGAGCGAGCCAGTCAAAAGGCCAAAAACACACGTGGAGAATTAAAGAAACGCGCAGCAGCTGGTGATCCGGAAGCTATTGCGGCACTTGATGCCCTGCATGCTAAGGAAAAAGAAAGGCGCGTTCGAAAGAACCAGAAAGAAAAAGCACGTATGGCCTCAGATCCCGAATATGCAGCCATGGTTCAGGAACGCAAAAAGGAATATTCCCGTAAGCATAATGAGAAACGAAAAGCAGAACGTGCGGATTTGAAAAGACGCGCAGAAACGGATCCCATTGCCGCACAGGAGCTGGCCGCACATCGTGCATATTTTGCTGAAAGAGCAGCAAAGGGGCGACGGGAGCTGGCGGCACGTGCAGACGCTGGTGATCAGGAGGCTATTGCAAAGAGGGAGGAATATTTGGCAAAACGAAGAGCTTACAGCAATGCACGGTATGCGCAGCTGATTGAAGATGCAAAAACAGATTCAGTTGCAGCTGAAAAGCTCAAAGAAAAGCGTACCCGTGCCGTAAAGGCAACTCAAAAATGCAATATGCGAAAGAAGGAGGCTATAGCCGTATGAAAACTTTACCAAACGAAATCCACGATGAACAGAACGGACTTGATTACACTCGATCCGGAGATTACTACATCCCCAAGCTGGAGGTGAAGGATGCGGACATTCAGCTTGGGCGTTACGGCAAATTGCGTAAGGCTTATTTGAAGGGATATCGTCCGGTTCTTTACTCCACACTTGTAATGAACGGAAGACTTTATGGGCACTGCGCCGAGATAGAGCAGGCTGCACTATCCCGTTTGGAAATTATTATTTCGGAACTTGCAAGGGATGCCGGAGTCACAGAAGCACTGAAAATTTCCGACCCGCTAAAATGGGTGGGACTGATGAACACCTGCAAGGCGCAGGCCGAGGAAATCATCTTCCATGACCTGATCTGCGGATAAAAACTCAATAAGGTTGCTAAGCCGTCTACCAGATTAAGTACTGGCAGGCGGCTTTTGCAATATTGGGGTATCGCAATTTCGGATGCCCCTAATTTTTGTATGTCTGGAAAGGAGACACAAATCATGAAATTTACCCGAAAACAGAAATTGATGCTGTTCATGTTCGGCACTGCCGACAGATTGCTGACAGCAGACAACCTTCAAGGCGCAGCTATGCTTGTGGGAGAGGAATCGCTTGGCGTTGAAATGCTGTTCTTGTGTGACGAATTGCAAAATCCCAACGTCAATGAGGATGAGTATGCGGTTGCATATTATCTGGCTCGCGATGAGGTAAAACGCATGCTGGAGGCCCCATCCTTCTGTATCAATCACGAAACAGGCGACTACAAGCGAATCTACCCCATGCAGGATCTGATGAAGAGCTTTATTGTTGCGAACTTCACGTTTCATAGCGTGCAGGACAGCATTAACGATCTGGAACTTCTGAAATTCTGCATCTTGAATATTCTGACCAAGGAGACGGTTGACGAGGTAATCGCAGATATTCGCGCATACGCTGCACACGAGCCAATGATGTATGGCGAATATGTGGATGGCCACAAAAAGATTATCGATGCACTTGTCTGGCTCACGAGTGAGGGATCAGCAGATGAAACTCACAAAGTATGAGAAGGAAACCATCATTCTCACCAGCGAGGGCGACAATTGTTACAGCATTTACACGTTCAATCAGCCACTAAAGCGTAAGCTTGCAGAATTCGCGAAGAAATATCCGGAATACTGCAAACTGGAAAGCAGTACAGCGGAGGGCAGTGTTACCTATTTGGTAGATAAAACAAGGTTATCCATTCACCTTACCGCGCCATGGAGCAATGAACGCAAGAATGCCATGCGCGATCGTGCTAAAAGGAACGGCTTAGTCAGATAAGGCAGTTTATTCGGGAACGAGGAAATGCAGCCGGAATGTCCAGCTGCCATTGGACATTCTGGCTGCTGATCGTGAAAGGAGCATGCCATGCCAAATAAAAAACTTGAAAAATTGAAGCAAGAACAGTACGTCGCCGAGAAAAAGCTGACCGCTGCACAACATAAGGAACGGCAGCTTCAAAGCGAGGTGAAACGCCTGACAAGAAAAGAAAGGACGAATCGGCTCTGCATCCGCGCCGGAATGCTGGAGAAGTTTTTAAGAGAACCGACGGTTCTGACCAATGAGGATGTAATGGAGCTTCTGACATTTATATTTCGCAATGAAACCGTCCAGAAAAAGCTGGATAGGCTGATTCAGAACCGAAAGGAAATGTCAGCAACGGAGGAACGTTGAGGAACCCTTGTGGAAACAAGGGCGCAATTATACACCGCCCAGGGCAGTGCATTGCGTTCTGCCGAAAGCCCCTTGCGGGGAATCGATGATTTTGACGATAAACCGTCCTTAATCATCCAGTGGAAGCTGCGCTTCCCCTGCGTCGGCGCTGCCGACTACCCTTTTGCAAACTTGCTGGTGGAGCGATAAGCATTGTACTTATGCCCTATCAGCAAGTGCTTAGTTTCTACGTTGACCGGACAGAAATGTATCCGGTCTTTTTATGTGTTGGGAAAGGAGGTTTTGTAAAAATGCCAAATCCGCATTTTGATATTTCTGTTGTTAAGCGAAGCAAAGGTCAATCCGCTGTTGCCAGCGCAGCATACCAAAGCGGTGATCGGCTGTTTTCTGAATACGACCAGACATACAAGGACTATCGAAAAAAACGGGGAATCATTTACACGGAGATTATGTTGCCAGCGAATGCTCCGGCGGAGTATGCAGAGCGTGAAACTCTTTGGAATGCTGCAGAGGAAGTGGAAAAACAATGGAATGCGCAGCTTGCACGTCGCTTTGAGTTGGCTTTGCCAAGAGAAGTGCCGGATCAACTCTATCCACAGATGATTAAAGAGTATTGCCAGGAAAATTTTGTCTCCAAGGGTATGTGCTGCGATATCGCAATTCACGACCCCGCACCGCCGGGGCACAATCCCCATTGCCATATCATGATAACCATGCGGGCGATGGATGACAGCGGCAAATGGCTTCCGAAAAGTCGCAAGGTATATGATCTCGATGAGAATGGAGAACGTATACGTCTCCCCTCTGGTAATTGGAAAAGTCACAAAGAAAACACTGTTGATTGGAACGAGCAGAGTCACGGCGAGGAATGGCGGCATAGTTGGGAAGTCGTTCAAAACAGATATCTTGAAATGAGCGGCAGACCTGAACGAGTCGATCTTCGCTCTTATGAAAGGCAGGGACTTGGTGTCATTCCGACGGTTCATATGGGGCCGGCAGTCACGCAAATGGAAAAGCGCGGTATTGAAACCAACATTGGAAATTTGAATCGAGATATTCGCGCCGCAAAGCGCTTGATGAATACAATCCGCAAAACCATTCGTGAATTGAGTGATTGGATCTCTAAACTGCGTGAATCCAGAAAAGAAGTTCTTGCTTCTCTTGAAGAAGAAGCATCATCTCCGAATCTTGCACTTCTTCTCAATGATTATTTGCGCATCCGACAAATGGAGCGACGGGACTGGTCGAAATATGGACAGCAGAAAGGCACAGCGGAGGATCTGAAGGCAGTTTCAAAAGCAATCATTTTCCTAAACAACCACAACCTCTCAACACTGGAAAACTTAGATTCTGCTTTGCATGAGGTGAGCGACAGGTCGAAGACTGTCAACAGCAGGATGAAGAAGATCGAAAATCGAATGAAGACAATCTCAGGCATACAAAAGGCTGTTGCAGCGTGCCGGACCCATCAGGAAATCCACGATAAGTATTTGAAAATTGGTTGGAAAACAAGACAAGCAGCCTTCGCCTCGGCGCATAAGGATGAACTGGACAGCTTCAATAAAGCATACCGGTATTTGAAAAAGCATGGGGTAGGCTTAAACATTGATCTGGAAGATCTGCGGGCAGAATATGATTCGTTACAAATCACTCATGTTGACCTTGCAGAACAGCTTGCCGCCGTTAATAAGGAACTAAAACCGCTTAAAGACATCCGGTATTGGGTGGGAAAATCATTGGATTCCAAATCCGATACAATCGAGAAAACACCGGAACCAAGGCATTCTGTTATTGAGCGTCTGCACCACACCGATGAATTTAAGCAAAAAGACACTGCCGCCAAGCAGAAAGAAGAGAATATCGAACATTAGAAGCACTTGCCGTATTTAAGACGACGAGTGCTTTTTGTTTGCGGAAAGGATGATGTGATGAATGTCTTTGAAGCCGTAAAACAGGCTGTTACTGCGCGGCAGGCAGCAGAATTGTACGGCATTCGAGTGAGCCGCAATGGCATGGCTGTCTGCCCTTTTCACGACGATCGAACTCCCAGCATGAAGTTGGATAAGAGATTTCATTGCTTTGGATGCCAGGAAGATGGAGACGTAATAGATTTTGCGTCAAAACTGTTTCAGCTGCCGAGCAAGGAAGCAGCAATAAAGCTGGCAAATGATTTTGGCGTTCAGTATGACAACGGAAAGAGCGCGTTTGTCAGGCCACGTATCCGAGAGCCTACCCCGGAACAAAAGTATAGACAAAAAGAAAATTACTGCTACAGAGTTTTATCAGATTATTTCTGGCTGCTTGATGCATGGCAGACGCAATATGCTCCAAAGCAATTGGATGAACAATGGAATCCGTGTTTTGTGGAGGCACTCCAGCGAAAAAGTTACATCGAGTATTTACTGGACGTGCTCCTATATGGCACACCGGAAGAAAAGCAGGCTCTTGTAGCGGAACGAGAAAACGAGGTGATTAGAATTGAGCAGAGAATCGCAGGATGTTCTGCCGTGCCAGAGTGTGGAAGAAGTCCGCGGGAGTCTCATTTTGACTGATAAGGGCGCAGTGAAGAATACGATCAAAAACTGCCTGACTGTGTTTGAGAAGGATCCCAATCTGCATGATGCAGTGAGCTTCAATATTTTTACAGAGCGTACTGATATCGTAAAGCCACTCTGGTGGGAAAAACCAACGCCAACGATAAACGATACCGATCTTAACTATCTCATGTTATATCTGGAGGACACCTACGGAATTACCAGCGAAAAGAAAATTGAAAAGGCAATTTCTATTGTGGCTGACCGCAATAGGTATCATCCAGTTCGAGATTATCTGAACCAACTGACCTGGGATGGAACAGAGCGTATCCGATATGCGCTCCATCGGTACCTTGGCACGGACGAAAGCGAGTACACCTATCAATGTCTGCGTCTTTTTATGTTGGGCGCAATTAGCAGAGTGTTCAAACCGGGTTGTAAGTTTGAAGTCATGCTCTGTCTGGTCGGTGGTCAAGGCGCGGGAAAATCCACATTTTTTCGTCTCCTGGCAATTAAAGATGAGTGGTTCACGGATGATCTGAAGAAGATTGATGATGACAATGTGTATCGTAAAATGCAAGGACACTGGATTATTGAGATGTCAGAGATGATTGCCACCGCTAATGCCAAGAGCATTGAGGAAATCAAATCGTTTCTCAGTCGTGCTAAAGAAACCTACAAAGTACCGTATGAGACGTACCCTGCTGACAGGCTTAGGCAATGTGTGTTTGGAGGCAGCTCTAATACATTGGACTTTTTGCCGCTTGACCGCAGCGGCAATCGACGTTTTCTGCCAATTATGGTGTTTCCGGAACTTGCAGATGTTCATATTTTGGAAGATGAGGACGCATCAAGATCTTATATTGATCAGATGTGGGCAGAGGCCATGTTCATCTATAGGAATGAATCCTTCCGCCTCACCTTGTCCAAGGAAATGAATAAAGAACTGCGAGAACTTCAAAAGCAGTTTATGCCAGAGGATACCAAGAGCGGAATAATTCAAGCATTCCTTGATAACTACAGCGGAACACAGGTGTGCTCCAAGCTGCTGTATTCTGAAGCCTTGCATCATGAGTTTGATGAGCCCAAACAATGGGAAATCCGCGAGATAAACGACATCATGAACAATAGCGTTGAAGGATGGAAACAATTCACAAATCCACGGATATTTGCAAAGTATGGCAGGCAAAAAGGCTGGGAGCGGGTCAACCAGTCCGGCAACGGGAACGTTGCAACCGATACGGAACTGCCTGATGGATTTCGAGAGTTAACAGATGAGGAACTTCAACAGATGGAGCTTCCGTTTTGAATGGCGTATTCCGTTGCTGAGCCTGTTGCCGCCCAGTTGTCGGTTGCGTTGCCGTGATCCCTTTTCGTAAAGCCTTAATTTTACGGAAGTTACGATCTTCGACAACCAAAGCAACGGATAATTTGAAGAAATAAAATTGTTTGAGAAGAGAAGCCTGACAGGAGAAGGTAGAGGTTTTCAGAAGTCTGTTGCCGGACTTCGTTGCTGACATCACACACTGATAGGCTTTTCCTGTACAAATCATCCTCGCTTGCTGCGTTTTATCCGATGACAGGCGAGAAAATTGAATTGGAGGAATGCACTTGGACAGAAATACTGCGCCTAACAATACCGCATCAGCATGCCCGAAGGCCATCGGGCAAAATGAACGTAAAACACCCATGCTGACCATGCGTCAGGGCAATACCACT
Source organism: Lachnospiraceae bacterium (assembly GCA_963588615.1). Classification (GTDB taxonomy): domain Bacteria; phylum Bacillota; class Clostridia; order Lachnospirales; family Lachnospiraceae; genus CAG-791. Next base: position 8,547 of record CAVAJA010000345.1, read on the forward strand.
TTTTTGATTGGCTTGCACTACAGCAAGGACAGCAGCGATACCTTCGAAGACAAGGCAAAAAAGCTGATTCGGAAAGAAGTCAAAGACGGAGATTTTTAACGCCTTGGCTTGGCGACGGGATTCCCCCGTCGCATACATAAAATTGCTGACTGATATTTGAAAAAAACCACAAACTCGCACAATAGTCTGACGATTCAAGTTGACATCGTTCGCGGTCGTGAGTATAATGTAATTTGAATAATACTCGAAAAAGAGATCTTTCTGAGCTGCAGGAGACGAAAGCA